>JAZUPL010000096.1:0-31318 GCA_045605175.1 Eubacteriales bacterium
TCAAGCCCTTAGGACCAAGGATTTTACCAAGACGACCGATAAGTCCCATCATGTCGGGGCTTGCGATAACAACGTCGAAATCGAACCAGTTCTCGGTGGTGATCTTCTGAACCATATCCTCAGCACCTACGTAATCTGCACCAGCAGCAAGAGCAGCCTCTGCCTTGTCACCACGAGCAAATACGAGAGTTCTAACAGTCTTACCAGTACCATTGGGGAGGACAATAGCGCCTCTAACCTGCTGGTCTGCGTGACGAGAGTCAACACCCAAACGAATGTGAATCTCTACGGTTTCATCGAACTTTGCCTTTGCAGTACGGCAGATAAGTGCGAGTGCCTCTTCTACATCATAAAGTTTGCTCTTCTCAACGAGTTGAGCCGCTTCCATATACTTTTTACCCATTTTAGCCATTATTCACTACCTCCTTAGTCTTCTACGGTAATGCCCATACTACGAGCAGTACCTGCTACCATACTCATAGCAGCCTCAATAGAAGCAGCGTTGAGGTCAGGCATCTTAGTCTCAGCGATCTTACGAACCTGCTCAGTGGTGATCTTAGCAACCTTGGTCTTGTTAGGAGTTGCAGATGCAGTTTCGATGCCACAAGCCTTCTTGATAAGAACGGCTGCGGGGGGAGTCTTAGTGATAAAGGTGAAGGAACGGTCTGCGTAAACGGTGATGATAACGGGAATAATAAGACCGATATCATTCTTTGTTCTCTCGTTGAACTCCTTGGTGAAGTTGGGGATAGATACACCGTACTGACCGAGTGCAGGACCTACGGGGGGCTGGGGAGTAGCCTTGCCTGCAGGAAGTTGCAGTTTAATATAACCGGATATTTTCTTAGCCATGATAAATAAACCTCCATATGTGGTATTTTGTCGGGAAATGTAAAAAGAATTTTTCCCTCCCACGTTTTCTCATTAAAGAGAAGTGAATAATTACTTATTCGTCAAAGTCGATTTCTTTCGCATCGACCATAATAGGAATGTCGCGCTTGCCTGTGTTTGCAAGAATAACCACCGAGTTCTTGTCCTCGGTAATTTCCTGAAGAATACCTGAGTATCCTTCGAACACACCTGCCACGACCTTAACCTTGTCACCGACCTTGAATTTGAACTCCTTAGGTCCTTCGACATTGAGTTCGGCAACCTCTTCATCGGTGAGGGGAGTAGGTTCAGACCCGGGCCCTACAAAGCCCGTAACACCTGTGATGTTTCTGACAACGTGCCAACTGGCATCTGTCATGGTCATTTTTACAAGAACATAACTGGGAAGAAGTTTAGTTTCGACAATCTTTTCCTCACCCTTGTCGTTTACTACAACCTCGGTGATAACCGGAACACGAACATCATAAATCAGATGTCCAAGGCCACGGTTCTTTACGATCATCTCGATACTATCTTTGACTTTGTTTTCGTAACCTGTATAAGTATGAGCAACATACCATCTGGGACCAAGGTTCTTTTCATCAATATTACTCATTCACACAGCCTCTTTCTTAACCAATCAATTTGGCAATGCCATTAATCGCTGAGGAAACTCCTAAGTCAACTAAAGCAATAGCGACAGCAACAGCAACAACCGAAATAACTACGAGTTGCGTACTCTTGATAAGTTCGCTCTTAGGTGTCCAAACCACCTTTTTAAGCTCGCCAACTGTGTCAGAACAAAGTTTGCAAAGTTTCTTCCAAAGACGGACAAAAATATTCTCTTTTTTCATACCTTTTACCTCTCAGAATTACTTGCTTTCTTTGTGCAAGGTGTGCTTGCGGCAGAAACGGCAGAACTTTTTCATTTCAAGCCTGTCCGGATCATTCTTCTTGTTTTTTTCTGTGTCATAGTTTCTTTGTTTGCATTCCGAGCAAACGAGTGTAATCTTGACTCTCATATCGGCACCTCCTAATAGAATTCGGGTTAAACCCGTAAAAATACCTCCCTCATAAAAGGGCTGTGCAGTCCCAGAATATTGCACATAAAAAAAGCCCTCATTAGAGGTACAATTATAATAACACATTTTTTCTCGTTTGTCAATACTTTTTTATAATTTTATTTTGTATTGAAAAAATATTTTATTTATGGTATATTATATATAAATTTTATACAATTAAATTATATATTTTACTATATCAAAAAATTAAAAAGGTAAAACAATGAAAACCGTAATACTTGACAGATTATCTCTTGGGGAGGACACCCCTTTTGACAGGCTTTATTCTTTCTCCGAGGTTGAGTCTTTTGACAAAACCGAGCCTCACCAAATCGATGAAAGAATTAAAGGGGCAGATGTTATAATTATAAATAAAATCAAAATAACAAGAGAAATAATAAAAAACGCAAAAGGACTAAAACTTATCTGCCTTTTTGCCACGGGCTATGATAACGTAGATGTAGAGGCAGCAAAAGAATACGGTGTAGGTGTGTGCAACGTGCCTGGATATTCAACCGATAGTGTGGCACTTTTTACCGTTTCTTGCGCTTTGGCATTATATACTCATCTACAAGAATACAGGAATTTCGTTGCATCAGGTGAGTATTCAAAAAGCGACTCGCCTAACAGGCTCACACCTGTGTTTCACGAACTGAAAGGCAAAGTATGGGGAATAGTAGGCTATGGCAACATAGGGCGAGCTGTGGGAAGAATCGCTGAGGCGTTTGGAGCGAGAGTGATAGCAACAAAAAGAACACCTATTGACGAGGTGGAATGCACAGACCTCGAAACTCTTTGTAAGGAGAGCGACATTATAACCTTGCATTGTCCTCTCACAAAGGAAACCGAATTTTTGATAAATGATAATACACTCGCCTTAATGAAAAAAGATGTTGTTTTAGTCAATATGGCACGCGGAAAAGTCGTTTGTGAAGACAATGTTGCAACAGCGATAGAGGAGGGAAGAATCGGGGCGTTTGGCTCGGACGTATTCTCAAACGAACCCTTTACAGAGTCATCTCCTTTTTATAGAATTAAAAATTATAACAACGTTATTTTCACACCTCACACCGCCTGGGGTGCATACGAATCAAGATGCAGATGTATGGATATTGTTTGTGATAATATTCTCGCGTTTTTCAAGGGTAAAACTCTAAACAGGGTAGATATTTAAGGGCAGAAAACGCCAAGCAAAGAAATATTGCTTGGCGTTCTTTTTATATTTTATCTACTGTAATAACGCAATAATGTTTTTCACGCTTGGATAAAACTGTATTTTTAATATTTTCAACTATATCCTCTGTACTTTCCTTTATCTCAAAAGGAACTTCGACGTCGAATATCAAATTAGTATGCGTTTGACCTATTACCACCCTGAAATCATGTATGTTTGCACCGGTATAAAGTTCCGCAACGATACTCCGTGTAAACTCACGAAGTTCGGCAAGAGTTTCATCATTTGTAACAATTGGGTCTAAATGAATAGTGCAAATTATACCGAGTTCTGTCGATATTTCTCTCTCTACATTATCGATAACATCATGCAAAAGGAATATATCTTTTTCTCCATCAACCTCTGCGTGGAAGGATGCAATAAAGTGCTTTGGGCCATAGTTGTGAACCAACAAATCATGGACGCCTATTACTTCGGGGTATTTTTTCACTACCGCGTATATGCTCTCGACCATTTCCTCAACAGGGGCTTCTCCGAGCAGGGAGTTTTTTGTTTCATTGAGCATCCTTAAACCTGCGATTATTATAACAACTGCAACGGCAAGACCGATAACAGAGTCAATAATGCTGATATTTGTAAGTTGAATTACTACCGACGAAATCAAAACGGCAGAGGTTGCAATACAGTCAAATAGCGAGTCCTGTGCAGATGCCTTTATAACCTGCGAGTCGATTTTATTTGAAATTTTTGTATAGAATAGGGCAAGCCACAACTTAAACAGCACCGAAATGCCAAGAATAACATAGGTTATTGTGCTGAATTCAAGTTGCTTTGCATCGGGGGAGAAAAATCCCCTTACCGATTCGACAAAAAGTTCAAATCCTACAAGAAGTATAATAAAGGACACTATCATCGAACTTATGTATTCAATCCTTGCGTGTCCGAAGGGGTGGTTTCTGTCGGCAGGCTTTGCCGCTATCTTAAAACTTATAAGCGAAACAATAGACGATCCTGCATCCGAAAAATTATTAAGCGAGTCGGCAACTATACCCACCGAGCCTGATAATAGTCCCACAATCATTTTGCCAAGCGAGAGCATAATATTCACTATTATACCCACAATACTTGCAAAAGTCCCGTAACTCTCTCGGTTATCATTCTTGCCATTTTTTTTGTTTAAGAACAATTTTAACAATAATTCTGTCATATCAATTCCTTATTTACTTAAATAAACATAAAAATTAAAAATTCGATTTAATATTTACAAATTAAAAAATTAGTGCTAAAATAGTTATACAATCTGCTTTGGAGAATTATATGAAGATAAAAGAAATAATATTATCAGGTCAAAGACGGGCACAACTCGAAACCGAAATTAGATATGCTACCGCATCCGCAAGGGTTGCGGGGACTGAGGTCTTGGTTTACTTAATTAAAAACGATGAAAACCCAAACAAAACTAAACGGATAGTAGCCACGGTTACAAGACTCTTGACCGAAATAAAAAGGGAAGGGCTTATCGCATTCTTTGTCACGCCAAAATCCTTTGAACTAAACAACACCGAGGCACAGTTCTTCTTAAATAAATACGAAAGCCTTATTAACAACACCGACACCGAATTTACCCGAATATATTCTAATATCTAAAACAAAAACTTGCCCTGATTTTGTCGGGCAAGTTTTTTATATATTCACTGTTTTGCCTCAATGTATGAAACAACATCGCCAACGGTGACGAGCTTGGAAAGATCCTCATCATCAATCTCTACACCAAAGGTTTCCTCGCATTTGTAAACAAGATCTGCAAGTTCAAGCGAGTTGATGCCAAGATCTGCGGAAAGTTCTGCATCCAAAGAAATAGCCTCGGCCTTAATGCCAAGTTCACGGACCAAAAAATCCTTAAAGGTCTCGAACATAATTTTTCCTCCTAATTTAACTTGGATAATTTACACTTGGTTAACAAGTTCTTTTGTATAATACTATAATAATTGATATTTGTCAATAGTTTTTTCAAAAATAAGGCATTTTAGCCTAAAACTTGGTTAATACTTTTATTAAATTTCGTTTTTTTTGTTAATATTAACAACAGATAAATAAAAAATATTTTTTATATAAGTAAAACTTCTTGACATATTAATATTTTATATAATATAATAATTATGTAAAAAACATAAAGGAGGGCATTATGGATTTTGGTTGGATTTGGATCGGTATAATTATTCTTGCTGTAATCGCTGAATTGACAACCGATCAACTGATAGCCATTTGGTTTATACCGGGTGCCATCATATCTACAATACTTAACTTCTTTGGACTGGACATTATTTGGCAAATAATTATTTTCCTTGCAGTTTCACTTGTTGGAATCTTTCTTATTCGCCGACTTCTCGTGTCTTACACTGCAAAGAACAACAAGAAAACAAACTTTGAAGCAATTATAGGCGAGAAGTGTGTTGTCACAGAGAGAATCAGCAACTTCGCCGGTTGCGGTCAGGTAAAAGTTCGCGGTCAGATTTGGTCGGCACGCGGATGCTTTGAAGATGACGAGTTTGAGGTTGGCGAGGTTTTGCAAATCGTCGCTATTGAAGGCGTCAAGGTTATATGTAAAAAATAAAATTAAATATAAAGGAGAGGTACACTATGCTTACATTACTTTCTACCGGCTCTATCGCACCTTTGGTTGTGGTTATTGTTATCCTTGCCATTCTTGCTATTCTTGCGATTTCTGCAATTAAAATCGTTCCTCAGGCTACCGCTTGGGTTGTTGAAAGACTTGGAAGTTATCACACCACACTCACAGCCGGTAAAATCCATTTCCTTATTCCGTTTTTGGATTCTGTAAGATCTAAAATCACACTTATGGAACAGGTTTGCGATTTCCCACCGCAACCGGTTATCACCAAGGATAATGTAAGAATGCAGATAGACACTGTTGTATTCTTTATGATTACCGACTGCAAGCTTTACACCTATGGTGTAACTAACCCCCTTATGGCTATCGAGAGCCTTACCTCTACCACTCTTCGTAATATTATTGGTGAACTCGACCTCGACCAGACTCTCACATCTCGTGATATTATTAATACTAAGATGCGTGCTATTCTTGACGAGGCTACCGATGCTTGGGGTATTAAGGTCACAAGAGTAGAACTTAAGAACATCATCCCTCCAAAAGAAATTCAGGACGCGATGGAAAAGCAGATGAAGGCAGAGCGTGAAAGACGCGAACTTATCCTTCGTGCAGAGGGTGAAAAGAACTCTACTATCCTTGTTGCAGAGGGTAAAAAGCAGGAGATGATTCTTGCAGCAGAGGCAGAAAAAGAGGCGGCAATTCTTCGCGCGGACGCCGCTCGCGAGGCACGTATCCGCGAGGCAGATGGTGAAGCCGTCGCAATTCTCAAGGTGCAGGAGGCAACTGCTCAGGGTATTAGAATGATTTCCGAAGCCGCTCCATCTCAAGAGATGATTACTTTAAGAAGTCTTGAGGCCTTTGAAAGAGCCGCAGACGGTCAGGCTACCAAGATTATCATTCCCTCAAATATTCAAGGGCTTGCTGCACTTACCTCGGCTATAACCGAAATAGCAACTCCTGAAGGCAAATAACTAATAATAACACCGACTCTCTATTAGGAGAGTCGGTGTTTAATAAACAAATAAATACTAATGTACTTAATTTATAAAGATTTGTCAAGCCTAAAAGAAAAGGGTAGAACAAGCAAATCTAAAATGTAATAATTTTTTCTAAAATACCTTGACAAATATAATTTCATCTGTTATAATTATTTGCGTTGCAAAGTTATGTGCCTTTAGCTCAGCTGGATAGAGCAACTGCCTTCTAAGCAGTAGGTCGGGGGTTCGAGTCCCTCAAGGCACGCCACTTTCTTATGGTGGAATTAGCTCAGTTGGTTAGAGCGCCAGGTTGTGGCCCTGGAGGTCGTGGGTTCGAATCCCATATTTCACCCCAAAGAACTCTCCCGAAAACGGGAGAGTTTTTCTTTTATATAACCTTATTATTCAATTGATTTATTCTTACATCAAATATCATTCAAACATCTTTAAGAGAGTTTTATATAGGCCCAAATCCAAAAAGATAGAGTGATTCTGTTATGCTTAAGCTATACTTGTAGGTTTGGTAACGCTTGATCGCTTTGAATTATTGAGATTTTACCGTCATTAAGGGTTATAAACAATTCGCCTTTGATTGTAGAATCTTTTATAAGTTCATCGCATATTCGACTCTCAATTTCATTCTTTATAAATCTCTCAACAGGCCTGACTCCAAAGCCCCGCTCGCGAGATGAGTCGATTATCCATTCTACTATTTCAGGCTCGTAAATTAAGCGTATATCTCTTTCAAGCAGGCTCTGCGCCAATGTATTAAGTGTTTTTTCTACTATGCGCTCTATGTCGGAGCGAGTTAGCGAGGAAAATACAAACACATCGTCAAACCTCGATATAAATTCATAGGAAAAGACCTTGGTTAGAAGTTTGTTTACGCTTGTTTTGTCGGTTTCCTTAGCAAAGCCAAGACCTCCGCCAGCGATTTTATCAGCCATAGCATTTGATGTCATTATAATTATCGTATTTTTGAAACTGACCTGCCGACCGCAGGAATCTGTGAGAAATCCGTAGTCGCAGATTTGAAGAAGTAGGTTTCTGACTTCAATATCTGCCTTTTCTATCTCGTCAAAAAGAATTACAGAATAGGGCTTGTGCCTAACAGTTTCGGTGAGAAGTCCGCCCTCCTCATAGCCCTTATATCCAGGGGGAGAGCCAATTAGTTTTGACACAGAATGTTTCTCGGAATACTCTGACATATCAAGTCTAATGAGTGCGTTTTTATTAACAAAAAGATATTTTGCAAGCGATGATGCGAGGGCGGTTTTTCCCACGCCACTTTCACCGAGAAACAGATACACGCCTCTTGGCTTTTTTCTCTCGGATAACTGAATATCGCTACGCTTTAGTGAATGAACAATACGTTCTATAATTTGGTCCTGTCCTATAATGTCACCTGACAATTCTTCTATCAGGAGCGAGTAATCATTACTGCTTCTTAATGCATTTATCGGCACTCTGCATATCTCTGCGACTATCTCTCTTACCGCAGAAACATCAACCTTTTTGCTTGTTCTGTTTTCTGCCGTTTCTTTTACCGCTTTTTCATATTCGTCGGTGTAGTTTGACTCCATTTGCCGCAGTTTAATTGCAAGTTCAAAGTCACGGGAGCATATCGCTTGCTCTTTTCTCAAAATCAATTGATTAATTTGTTCCTTTAGCCTTATTAGGTTATCGTCTATACTCTCTCTTGATGCAACAAGAGCGCAGGCTTCATCAAGAATATCAATAGCCTTGTCGGGCAGAAAACGGTCTGTGATATATCTAGTCGACAGGTCAACACATTCTCTAATTGCTTCCTCATCAATATATACACCGTGATGCTTTTCGTACCTTTCTTTAACCCCAAGCAACATACGGACGGTGGATTCTTGACTTGGCTCTTCCACCTCGATAGGTTGAAAGCGTCTTTCAAGGGCGGCATCGCGTTCTATATATTTATGGTATTCTGCAAAGGTTGTTGCACCTATAATCTGTAAATCTCCTCTGGATAGTTGTGGCTTTAGTATATTAGACGCATCAATAGCCCCCTCCGCTGCACCGGCACCGACAATAGTATGGATTTCGTCAACAAATAAAATTATATCCTTGTTTCGTGTGACTTCGGATAGGATATTCTTTATTCTTTCCTCAAAATCGCCTCTATACTTCGCCCCCGCAACCATTCCTGTCAGGTCAATGCTTATAAGCCGTTTGTCACGCAGACTTGTGGGGACTCTGCCTTCGACTATTCTTTTAGCAAGTCCCTCGACAATAGCGGTTTTTCCAACCCCTGCTTCACCAATAAGGCAGGGGTTGTTTTTGTTTTTTCTCGATAGCACTCTTATAAGTCGGTCTGTTTCGCTATCCCTATCAATAACCGGGTCAAATGCGTCCTCGCGAGCCAACTCGGTAAAATCTTTACCATACTGTTTCAGATAGGGCGTTCCTTGCTCCTTGCCACTCTTTGCAGAGGTTTTTTCACGGGATTTACAAAATAAAATGATTTCCTCTTTAATTAAAGCAAGTTCAGCCCCGACCGATTTTAGCACCCTTGAAGCAACCGAGTCCTTTTCCTCAACAATAGATAGAAGAATATGCTCTGTGCCTATAACGCTTGAACCGTATTTCAGGGCGTTGGTATAAGAGGACTCTAAAATCCTTTTGGCTCTTGGCGTCATATCCTTGCTACACAGAGATGTTTTGCTACCAAAACCCGAATATTCAACAATTAACTTATAAACCTTTGAGTAGAGTACACCTTGCTTTTTCAGAATAACAGAGGCATTGCTTGACTCTATGGACAAAAGCGACAATAGTAGGTGCTCTGTTCCAACATAAGTGTGTCCAAGTTCCTCTGCCATTCTTGCAGTGCGATTCAATACCTGTTCAGCCTTCTCGGTAAATCTGTTGTTCATCTTTGCTCCAAGTCAATTTATTTAATCTATTATTACCAATACGGCTCATATTTTTCACCCGAATGGTTACATATTTATTAAAGATATAAGGACTCGGGTAAAAATCAAAGATGAGGAGGGAGAGTTACCGATGATTTAAGTGTCTGGTAACAATACTCTAAAAGATGATAAAACTTACTATCAGAAATTCTGCTTGAAAAATGCTGTCTTATTTCTTTAATGGCGTTTTGCGTTTCCCGCGTGTAATACTCACCTTTGGGTTGAGGGATATACAGACACAGTCTGTTTATGAAAAAAGCGAGCATTCTATTTAAGCAGTAAATATCTTCTCCTCGGCTTCCAAACTCTAATCCTTCAAAGCGATGAGTGGGGTATTTATATTCCTCTAAAAGAATATTAAAAGCGTCCTTGTCAATAATAGGTTCTTCGGTCATTTGATGCTTTTTTCTGAAAGAAGAAATACCTCTTTTTGTCGCCTCGTCAATTCTACCCGTTACAGGAACGCCTATCATTTTCTGCACTCTGCCTATAAATTTCTTCCTATATTCGATATTATACATCGTTCACACCAAATCCGGGGAATTGCTCCTCGTTTACAATATTGCCGACATACAGGTCATCATACAAATCAATAATTGCATTCCATACCTGTGCAGTTACTCGTTCGGGATTGCCGGGAATACCGAATATTTCCTTAAATCTTCTTACCGCCTCGGTTGTTGAAGGTCCATAATCGCCATCCACGTTTACAATAGGAATTTCCGTATATGTTCTTGCAATATAGTTAAGATACTCCTGTAATGCACGAACATCCTCACCGCTTACCCCTGGGCGAAGAACTCTACCGGGATAGGGAAGAATTATACCTTCCTCAAACTGATATGGAATAGAGGATAGTATTCCGTAATAGGTGTTTTCTATACTGTTCCAAGTTTCGGCATCTACCACTCCCGTTTGTTCTAATCCATAGGTCTTTTGATATGAAATTACCGACTCACGAGTTAGAGGTCCGAATGATCCGTCAATATTCACAGGCTGTACCGTTGGGATAAACAGGGAAATATAAGTCAGGTAATACTGTAATGTAACTATCGAACTACCACTCATTCCCTCTTCAAGCACTTCTGTATAGCCTGTTTCAAGTTCCGAGATTTTCAATCCCTCGCTTGATACGTTATATAGGTTTTTTACACCAGAATATATGTGATTTATCATATTCCAGGTCGCCTTACCAACTATTCCGTCTTGGGTTAACGAAAACACCTCTTGAAATTTTTTGACAGCATCGGTAGTGCTTGTATCAAAGAAACCGTCCACAGGAGTTATTTTAGGTATTCCTGGAAAATTGGTAGATATTCTGTTTAATCTAATTTGAATTAGTTCCACATCTCTGCCCGAATCACCCTCGGAAAGTGGATATAAAGGTGCTTTTATAGGTTGGTCGGCAATTGGTACATTTCTAACTATTTCTATGTCGTCGCCGTAGTAGTTCCGTAGAATTTCCTCATAGTTAAGCCCCTCGTTTGCAAGCGTTACCGAGCCCCATTGCGATAGACCGTTGCACTGCACCTCGACTCCGTCGCAAAACTCGGTAAATAAAGGCTCAACACTCCCTTGCCGTCTTATATAGCTATCGAATATTTCATCAACAATTCTTGAAATATTGGCAAATATATCTCTGCCATATATATATGTTTGGTCATAGGCGGGCGAGTTTGTTATATCAAACGCCATTCCTCTGTTACGATAGTATCCTGTGTAAACGCGGTTAAGTGCAACAGAAATTTGTGCCAAAATATTCGCTCTAATTGCCTCTTCGGGCCAGGTGGGGTATATTTCGCTTGATGCCACATTTTTTATGTAACCATCAAATGACTCGGTAACATTCGCCACACTTGAGTCATCGGGAGCACCAAGATGTACTACGATATTTTCAGGTATAGTAGGTGAATAGGGCATATCTTACTCCTTTTATTCAAGCATTTCATTTTCATAAACCGTGGAATTTATGTTGCCTCTTGGGTATGTGCCACCGTCCTTATATTCTACGAATGGTATCATATTTACAGGCAAAATCGCCTCCACGCCCGAAAATATTGCAACCTGATTTATTCTTTTAGTATAATAATTCTCCTTAGTTACAATAATGTCATATGAAGAATAGGACGGCTCCTTTGATGCGGCAGACTGTGAATAAACCCTGTCCGGTGCCGGCAGTGGTATTGACTCGGTGACACCATCGCTGTCTGTTACTGCGACGACAGAAACATCTCTATTCCATTCATCTGAACCGGTTATGGTGCATACGACACCTTCCAAGGGATATGCGCCCTCTGCAATATAGGCACGGATTTTAAGTGTGCCAAAACTCATTTCCATATTAACCTCCAAAAAGAGTCTTTTACTAAATACTATTCAAAATCAACAAAAGTGACAAAGTAAAAGTTAAATTATTTGGGCTATGAACGAGGTCGGATTATGTCGTTTCCTATTGACTTTATTAAACATTTATATTATAATATATAATGCAATTATATTTGCTAATAATTATTAATCAGTGGAGAGTAGGAATGAAGGACACTTTGTACGGAGAATTAAGCGTTATTGGTATGCGAGGATGTGAAGAGTTTACCTCTCAGGTAGATTACTATCTTCAGGAATGGCGCCGTCACGACACCGACGGAACCTATGTAATCGAGGCATCTTGCCCCAGATTTGGTAGTGGTGAGGCAAAAGGTGCGCTACACCATTCTTTAAGAGGTAACGATGTTTACATTATCGCAGATGTATTTAACCACGGCGTTACTTACAGTATGTACGGTCAAACCGTACCCATGAGCCCCGATGATCACTTCCAGGACATCAAGAGAGTTATCGGTGCTATTGGCGGTAAGGCACGCAGAATCAGTGTTATTATGCCTATGCTCTACGAGGGCAGACAGCACAAGCGCTCCGGCAGAGAATCTCTTGACTGTGCTCTTGCACTTCAAGAACTCGTAAATATGGGCGTCACCAACATTATTACCTTTGATGCTCACGACCCAAGAGTGCAAAACTCTATTCCGCTTTCCGGCTTTGAAGATGTCAGAAGTGCTTATCAGATGATTAAGGCAATTCTCAGAAAGTATCCCGACATCGAGATTGACCCCGATAAAACCATGATTATCTCTCCTGATGAGGGGGGTATGGGCAAATGTATGTACTACTCCTCGGTTATGGGGATCGACCTCGGTATGTTCTACAAGCGTCGCGACTATTCTGTTATTGTAAATGGTAAGAACCCCATCGTTGCTCACGAATACCTCGGCAGAGATGTTGCGGGCAAGGATGTAATTATAGTTGACGATATGATTTCCTCGGGTGATTCGGTGGTCGATGTTGCATCCCAACTTAAAGAGAAGGGGGCTAACCGTATATTTGTATTCGCTACCTTTGGTCTGTTCTGCAACGGTCTTCAAAATATGGATAAGGCATACGAAGAGGGTGTTATAAATCAAATCTTTACCACCAACCTCGTTTACAGAACTCCCGAACTTTTGGAAAGACCTTGGTATTCTGAGGTTAATATGTGCAAATACGTTGCATATATCATTGATACTCTCAACCACGACAGGACTATCAGTCACCTGCTCGATCAATCCAAGAAGATACACGCTCTTCTCAAAAAATACAACAAAGCAAAGAAGTAATTAGAGAGACGGGCTTTCCTTTATGGGACAAGCCCGTTTATTATTACAGGAAAGGTGACGCACTATGCGTATTACACAAGAATCGGATTATGCCCTCAGGATACTCACCGCTTTGGCAGAGGAAAACGAACTTATCGACGCGGGCACTATATCCGAAAGGACGTCTGTTCCCACCCGTTTTGCGCTAAAAATTCTGCACAAACTGGTTGGTAGCAAATTTGTAAGTTCATATAAAGGCGCTCGAGGTGGTTATAAAATCAAAGCCAACCCCGAAGAAATTACCCTAAGAAGTGTAATAGAGTTGATAGACGGGCCAATAGTTATCGCTCGATGCTTGGAGTCGGGTGAAAGCTGCTCATACAGCGGCGACAAAAAATCCTGTATGTATCACCATATATTTGAAAGTATAAGCCTTGATGTGGCAAAAAAACTCGGCAGAATTACTATCAAGGACGTACTTGAACACAACTTTTCTCTTGATTAAGAGGTATTTATGTTAAAAATTTCTATAATTAGTTTTCCCGGTCTTGGAATTGGGAATTTCACTGTAAATAGCGTAGCATTTGAAATATTTGGTCATCCGATAGCCTGGTATGCTTTATTTATAACTCTTGGAATGATACTTGCCGTTGGATATGTTATTTACCGCACTAAAGCAATAAATATTAACCCTGAGGAGATTTTAGATTTCGCTTTATTCGTTATTCCTTTTGGCGTAATAGGTGCAAGGCTTTATTATGTTTTAAGTTCACTCCACGAATTTTCCTCTTTCTGGCAGGTATTTGAGATTTGGAACGGCGGACTTGCCATATACGGTGGAATAATCGCAGGTGCAATCACGGTATATATCGTATGTAGGGTTAAGAAAATTTATTTTCCCGCCTTTGGCGACTGTGTTGTTCCGGGTGTAATTTTAGCCCAGGCGATAGGTAGGTGGGGTAACTTTATGAACGGAGAGGCTTACGGAGGTCTTACCGATTCCTGGCTTAAAATGGGGCTTGAAAACACGAACACTCTCTTCGATTTTAACACGCAGGAGATGGTCTATGTTCACCCGACTTTCCTATATGAATCGCTTTGGAACATTATTGGCTTTATTGCTATAAATATCTTCTTTAAGCACAAAAAATACGACGGTCAAATAATTCTTTTGGTGTTTGGCTGGTACGGTCTTGGCAGAGCGTGGATTGAGGGCTTGCGTACCGATAGCCTTTATTTCCCCTTCTTTGGTTTAGAGTTGCGCACCTCGCAGGTTTTGGCTATTGCAATATTTATAGTTTTCACCACACTTTTGATATATTTTGCAATCAAAAAGCCTAATAGACCTCTCTATATGAGGGAAAGCACAGAAAATAACACAGAAAAGAGCAAATAATTATGGCACAAATTATCGACGGAAAGCAGGTTAGCGCAACACTTAAAGAAAATATCAAGGAAAGAGTTGCTGCCTTTATTGAAGAAAACGGATATGCACCGGGACTTGC
Organism: Eubacteriales bacterium; assembly: GCA_045605175.1. Classification (GTDB taxonomy): domain Bacteria; phylum Bacillota; class Clostridia; order Oscillospirales; family CAG-272; genus UBA1740. The sequence continues at coordinate 14,794 of JAZUPL010000096.1, forward strand.
GGTTATCATAGTGGGTAGCGACCCCGCGTCTTTGGTTTACGTGAGGAATAAGCATCGTGCCTGTGAAACCGTTGGCATTCGTTCTATCCAGATAGAATATCCCGCCGAAACCACCGAAGAAGAACTGCTTCTAAAAATTGTTGAGTTAAACTCGGACGACTCTGTTCACGGGATACTCGTTCAACTGCCATTACCTTCTCATATCAATGAGGAGCGAGTTATAAACGCTATATCCAAAGAGAAGGACGTTGACGCCTTTCACCCTTATAATATTGGTCGTATTATGACAGGAAATTACACCTTCCTGCCTTGCACTCCCGCGGGAGTTATGTCGCTTCTCGACTACTACAAGGTTGATATTTGCGGTAAAAACTGCGTAGTAGTAGGCAGAAGTAACATTGTTGGCAAGCCTATGGCTCTGCTCCTGCTTGAAAGAAACGGCACGGTTACGATCTGCCATTCAAGAACAAAAAATCTCGCATCCTTTACAAAAGAAGCCGATATACTCGTTGTTGCCGTTGGCAAAGCAGGCTTTATTACCGCGGATATGATAAAGGAGGGGGCAGTGGTTATAGATGTCGGCATCAACCGTCTTGAGGACGGCTCGCTCTCAGGTGATGTAGATTTTGAGGGGGCAAAAGAAGTTGCATCTCTTATCACTCCCGTACCTGGTGGGGTTGGTCCTATGACAATTACAACCCTACTTGAAAACACTCTTCGCTCTGCAATAGAGCGAAAAAATAGAGCATAAATTTATTTATAAAATTGCAAAATACCTATTGACAAAAGAAATTTAATATAGTATAATTAGTTAGTAATTTTGAGATTTATTCTCTTTGCCAAAGCGAAGGGAGGGGAAATAGTAATGGCAGAAATTAGAGTTAAAGAAAATGAAACTCTCGATAGCGCACTCCGTCGTTTCAAAAGACAGTGCCAGAAGTCCGGTGTTCTTACCGAACTCCGCAAGAGAGAGCATTATGAGAAGCCCAGCGTAAAGCGCAAGAAGAAGTCTGAGGCTGCAAGAAAAAGAAAGTATAAGTAATTTTTAGAGCATCTACCCATATGGGTAGATGCTCTTTTTTGTATTTTTTTCAATCTATGCTATATAGTAACAACAAGCATTAAGAATAGATTTTTGTGAAAAAAGAAAAAATAATTAAGCATAAAAGTAATGAGAAAGGAAAGTATCGTGAAAAAAACAAGAATGTTAAAGCCTCTATTATCAATACTTATGCTTGTAATATTTATTTTTTCTTCGTCAATATCTACAGGAGCAGAATCTGAAAAAAACTGGTATTTTATAAAACACGGAAACGAAACACCATCATTTCCAAATGACGCACAATATTTAAGTGAACACGGCTGTTACTTTGTGGATACATCTAAAAAGGGGCGGGAGGAAAAAACACTTTATCTAACCTTTGACGCAGGGTATGAAAATGGTAATATTGAAAAAATACTCGATATAATGAAGGAAAAACACGTAACCGGGGCTTTCTTTATACTTTCTAATCTGATAAATAAAAACACCGACCTTGTAAAAAGAATGGCAAGCGAGGGGCATATAATAGCAAACCACACCAAAAACCACAAGGATTTGACTAAACTCACAAGCGAAGAAATAGAAAACAACCTCAAAGCACTTGAAAACCTTTATAATGAAAAAACAGGGCTTACAATGCCACCATACTTCAGGTTTCCTGAGGGGAGATACAGTGAAGAGTGCGTTTTGCTTTTAGAAAAACTCGGATACAAGACAATATTCTGGAGTATGGCTCATGCCGATTGGGACGATAACAAGCAGCCCAACGCAAGTATATCCACACAAAAGTTGCTTAATTGTACTCACCCAGGCGCAATTATTCTCTTGCACCCGACATCAAGGACAAACGTGGAAATTCTTCCAATGCTTATCGACGCTTGGCGTGAGAAAGGATACACATTTGGCACTCTTGACACTCTTATCAAGAATATGGATAATAATTGCTAAATCAAAAATATACTGATATTTTAACGCTAATTCAAACAAAGGCAAAAAGAGCGGCACCCTGTGGTGTCGCTCTAAAATATTATAATTTACATAGATTATTCTATACCGTTTCTGCGCTTTATCTCTTCGAGTCGCTCTGTCTCGGTAACGTCATCAACCATTATGATCTCTTCTTCCTCGGCCTCAGGCTCTGGGTGTTCTTCCTTATAGGGATCTATCATAATTTCCTTTATTTTATAATATGCGGCATAGACCTTCATATAGGCAAGGCCTGAGAACAAAATCAACAGGGGAAGCGCCACGGCAATAGAAACGAGAATTCCACCAAAGCCAAACAAAAGCGAAAACTCGGTAATTATTACAAGAACAATTGCCAAAAGAGCAAGAGCATTTCGCTTAATACCAAGGGCGGCAAAGATGAGCGAATTTTTAATAATTTTCAGAACCGATAGTTTGAATGTAACCATCTGGATGTAAATATAAAAACGCATTACAAAATATAGTATAAAGATAACTATATTAGACCAGAAGAGTGTACTTGTAAACAGGTTTGAGGTAGCAGAGGTGGAAATTTCTACATACATAGAGTAGATATTGAGAAGAAGAAGCGCGTTTATTGCAATATCTATAATTCCAAAGGGGAGCGCCTGTTTCCAGTTTCGTTTTACCGCATACCAGAAGTCAGACCAAACGAAGGTAGGCTCACCCATAGCAATATTACGAAGAATATAGGCAGTACCAACATTGACAAGACCAAAGGTAAACAGAGTAAGCGCTCCGATACCATAAAAAACATATGTAGTAGTGGTAGGTACTAAAATCTGGTTTTGCAACCCCTCAAGCGCATAGAAAACCATAGAAGAGGATGAGGGTGCTTCAACAGAAAAATGAGCCGATAGGTTTTGATATATATCGTGCATAGGAAGATATGCGTCTGCCTGAGTATATCCCGAAAGTGCCGCAATAATGAACACAACAGGGAAGTTTCCAAGCACCATAAATATATTGCAGAGCATTATTTTATTAAAATTATCCTTAAAGGTTACGAAGAAACGCTTTAAGCCAAAGCCGTTATCCGCCTTAGTTTTACTAAGTCCACGGCTGTCACGTTGAAATTGGTTAAATAGGCGAAAGCCCTTTTTATCACTATTTCCCACGACATTACCTCACATTTTACTTTCTTAATGTTATCATATCGGGGACAAAAAAACAATATAAAACTCAAAATTTAATAAAATATTTATAATATTTATTGTATTCATAGACAAAAAGTGCTATTATAAACTATAAGGAGGGTTAAAATATGACAAACAAGGATTTGGAAATATTTAGGGATATCCCGACTTTATATACCCCTCGGCTTATTTTAAGGAAAATCGACGCCCGAGATATTGACGACATATTCGAATACGCCCGTGACAAAAGGGTTTCGGATTTTCTATTGTGGGACCCTCATAAGGATAGAACTTTTACAACAAGATTTGTCGAAAATATTGAGCGAGGATACAAAGAGTTAAAATATTTCACATGGGGCGTTGAATATCAGGGCAAAATGATAGGGACTTGCGGTTTTTCCGTCTTTGATATACCGAACAATTCTGCACAGGTGGGTTACGTGCTATCGGCTGATTATTGGAATATGGGTATAGCATCCGAGGCAACAAAAAGAGTTATTGAATATGGATTTGATACACTTGAATTGTCAAAAATCGAGGCAAGATTTATAAAAGAAAACGTACATAGTCAAAGGGTTGCAGAAAAATGTGGTATGACCTACTATATGACTGTACCGAGAGCATACACACATAGGACTGGGAAAAGAGATATGGGTATATGCTATATAAATAGAGAAACATTTCTAAAAAAATAAATAACCTCCTCTTACATAAATATAGTTCCAAAAGAATATATTTATAAAAAATAGAGGAGGATTTTTTATGATAAAAAAGATACTCGCATTCATTCTGCTATTTACAATATTATGTTCTTCAGGCATATCGGTTTTTGCATCAACAGATGAAACAATTGGAGATATTGGCACAAAAGACGAGGCAGAAAACGACGCCTCTATATCCACAGGGTTGGAAATACAGGCAAAAAGTGCTTTGCTTATGGAGGCAGATACTGGTACGGTGCTTTATTCAAATATGCCAAATCAAAAACTCCCGCTTGCCTCGGTTACAAAAATTATGTCGCTTTTGCTTGTATGCGAGGCAATAGAGGACGGAAGAATAAAAGAAGGCGATAACGTCACGGTTAGCCTAAACGCCTCGGGAATGGGAGGAAGTCAAATTTTCCTCAAAGAGGGGGAGGTTTTTACTGTTGAAGAGTTGTTAAAAAGCACGGTTATAGCAAGCGCAAACGATTCCATTGTAGCCCTTGCCGAGCATATTTACGGCTCAGAAAAGGCATTTGTAGATAAGATGAATGAAAAAGCCGAAGAACTCGGTATGACAAACACCGTATTTGAAAATTGCACGGGCCTCGACTATACAACTACAAATCATTATAGCACAGCATACGATATAGCACTTATGTCAAGGGAACTTATTAAGCGCGATTTGATACTTAAATACAGTAACGTATGGCAGGATAGCATACGAAACGGACAATTTATTTTAACCAATACAAACAGACTTGTCAGATATTACGACGGTTGCACAGGTCTTAAAACAGGCTCTACCGACAAGGCGGGATTCTGTATGAGCGCTACTGCAAAGCGTGGAGATATGCACCTGATCGCCGTTGTTATGGGAAGCGAAACGAGAGATAAAAGAAACGAAGCGGCTCGTACTATGCTCGACTACGGCTTTGCAAATTTTGCTATTTACAAGGATAAAGGCGGATTTGTTGATAGTCGCGAGGTAAGGTCTGGTAGAGTGGACGAGGTTGAACTTCATAGCGGTGGATTTACGAAACTTGTAGAAAAAGCAAAGGTAAAGAACGTAGAAGTAAAATATGAGTTGCCCGAATATGTTGAAGCACCATTAAACAAAGGTGATGTGGTTGGTAAAATTTCCTATTACTTAAATGAAGAAAAAATAGGTGAGTGTGATATATACATAAATGAGCAAATTGACAGAATTGGTATTTTTGAGATCATTTTTAGGATATTTATGTCTATTTTGATAGGAAAATAGGATATTATTTTTGAAAAAATAATCTTATATCTATTGAAAAGTAAAATCCTCTATTGTATAATATATTTAGAAATATTTTGGAGGATTTTCTATGAGCATTAAATTAAATGACAAATTCCTGAACGGCTTCGTTAGCGAAAATGAAATTCAGAATATGCAACCTTTTGCAACTGCTGCCTACAACCTCCTTGTAAGTAAAAACGGACCGGGTAACGACTTCCTCGGTTGGGTTGATTTGCCTGAAAACTATGACAAGGAAGAGTTCGCAAGAATCAAGATCGCCGCAGAAAAAATAAAGAAGTCCTGCGATATACTCGTTGTTATCGGTATAGGTGGCTCATATCTTGGTGCAAGAGCCGCTATCGAATTTGTAAAGAGCCCCCTTTACAACAATCTCAAAAAGGATACTCCCGATATATACTTTGCAGGAAACAATATTTCCACCACAGCACTTACAGAACTTATCTCTATCTGCGAGGGAAAGGATATTTGTGTAAACGTAATATCCAAGTCCGGCACAACCACAGAGCCTGCAATCGCTTTCCGTGTATTTAAGTCTATTCTTATTGAAAAGTATGGTGAGGACGGCGCAAAGGAACGAATTTATGTTACTACCGACAAGGCTCGTGGCACTCTTAAGAGTTTCTCGGATGCTGCAGGATACGAAACCTTTGTTGTTCCTGATGACGTTGGTGGCAGATACTCTGTACTGACAGCGGTAGGTCTTTTGCCAATCGCCTGCGCAGGTATTGATATTGATGAAATGATGAAGGGCGCAGTGGATGCTCGCTCTAACTTCAATACTCCTTGCATTTCCAATAACGACGCAATTAAATACGCCGCTATAAGAAATATTCTTGCAAGAAAAGGGAAGAGTACCGAAATCCTCGTAGGATATGAGCCTTATCTGCTTATGCTCAACGAGTGGTGGAAGCAATTGTACGGCGAAAGTGAAGGAAAAGACCAAAAGGGAATATTCCCCGCATCTGTAATCTTCTCCACAGACCTGCACTCGCTCGGTCAGTATATTCAGGACGGCGGTCGCAACCTCTTTGAAACGGTTATAAACGTAGGAGATAGCGGTGTCATCTTTACAATTCCCGAGGATTCTGCCAACGTTGACGGTCTTAATTTCATAGCGGGAGAAACCCTCGATTATGTAAACAAAAAGGCAATGCTCGCAACTCTTATGGCTCACAATGATGGTGGCGTGCCTAATATCGTGCTTGACATTAAAGACAAGACCGCTTACTCCTTTGGATATATAGTTTATTTCTTTGAATTTGCATGTGCAATTTCCGGTTATATGCTCGGTGTAAACCCCTTTGACCAGCCTGGTGTTGAGGCTTACAAAAAGAATATGTTCGCTCTTTTGGGCAAACCCGGATACGAAGATATGAAAGTAGAACTCGAAAAGAGAATAGGAGATAACTAAAATACCTAATAGTTATTGTGAAAACTGTACAAAAGTGAAAAATTCTAAACTTTTTACTAAAAAACTATTGCAATATTTCTCTTTTTAGTGTATTATATACATATAAAGGCACTGCCTAAAATTGTGGAGGGAATAAAATGATTAAAATTCTGATAGGCGCAAAGGGCTCCGGAAAAACTAAAACACTTATCGAACTCACCAACGATGCTGCTGAAACTTCTAAGGGTTCGGTAGTTTGCATCGAAAAGGGTGATAAACTTAAACATGAGATTACATACAAGGCAAGACTTATTGATACCGATTATTATATGATTACCGATGCAGAGGGCCTTTGTGGCTTCATCGCAGGAATTCTTGCTTCTAATAGCGATATCACGGATATCTATGTAGATTCCGCTCTCAAGATCGCGTCCAACGATGTTGCTGCTTTCGAGGCAATTCTGCCAAGACTTGAAAAACTCGCAGAGGGTATTAACCTTGTTCTTTCGGCTTCTATCGCTGTCGAGGATTGTCCTGATAGCATTAAGGCTTATACTTAATATTCATTTTTCATTAAAAGGGTAGTTTGCTTATCTGCAAATTATCCTTTTTTCCTTTTTCGCATAGTATATATTAGACCGCAAAAATGGTCAAAGCATAAATGCTATGCAAATAAGGAGAAGTTTCAATGCAGGATAACAAAAACAACAACCTTGGTCTTTCCTTTGATGGACGAGGAACGGTATGTATTGATACCAAAAGGGTTCTCGACTGTTGTCGTGACCGTGACTGCTTCGAGGATGCGAGAGTATACTTAACCGCATTTGGCGAAGAGGTTATTTCATCTGCTACTGCAGTAAGAACAAAGTCTGCTAAAACCATTTGTGCCTTTGTCGGTATCGACCAAGTGCCTTTCAACTGTGGTTTTTATCAGATAAAAGTTCGCTATTATATCGAACTTGAAATAGAGGCGTGTCTCGGACTTGGACGTAGTCAGTGCATCAAGGGCCTTGTTGCTCTTGAAAAAGACGTCGTTCTGTATGGCGGAGATGGCACTGTAACATCATTCTCGTCTGGTACCGAAATGGGCTTCTGCGATGCTTGTAATCCCGAACTTGTTAGCAACAACGCTCCTACCGCAATTGTTGACACGGTAGAACCCGTTGTTCTCGGCACAAGAATACAGGAGTGCTGCTGTCAGAACACCTGTTGCGATTGTTGCGATCTTCCCGATATAGTTTCTCGCAACTTTGACGGTGATATTATCACAGGCGGCAACGGTCCTCGTCTCTTGGTTTCCTTCGGTATTTTCTCGGTAATTAGGCTTGTTCGTCCGGCGCTTCTGCTCGTTCAGGCAACCGATTACAGCGTTCCCGACAAGGAATGCGTTGCAACCACAAACAACGAGAACCCCTGCGACCTCTTCCGTACTATGGCTTTCCCAACCTATCGTTTCCAGTCCCAGTGTCCTAACACCGAAAACACTCAGCGAGGTGGCGGCGGCGGATGTGGCTGTGGAAGATAAGAGTTATTTGAATAGTACACGGATAAATTCACAAGGTTAATATAACAGATATTCCTTTCAAAAAGGCACTTGCTATACGCAAGTGCCTTAATCTATATCAGAATATCTTCCACTTTTTTCTTTGTTTCTTTGGCCTTGCAAGTTTCTTACCAACAATATGTAGATAATTTACGCAAAAACCAAGGCCTTCGGACAAGTCCACGTCACGTGACAGGCTAACAAACGAGAAATTATATTTATCAAAAAGCCTACAAGATGCAATAAGACGTTCATTAGTTTTCGCCTTTATACTTTTCACGCCAACAAGTGCAAGACGGCGAATAGCCTCCTCAAGCATAGCACCGCCGTAGCCTTTCTTTTGATGAGCAACCACAATTGAGCACTCTAAAAGGCGGGCATTTTCGCCATTATCTTCGATTTGCCAACATATGAAACCAACAGGCTCACCATCGAGAGCGGCTATAAAACCTTGTAAATCATAAAATGTGGTATTAGAGAATATCTCACTATCTAACAAAAGCCACTCTTTTTCTCTTGAAGATAGGGAGGTGAAGAGTGCATAGGAATTTTTTATAATTTCATATACAATTCCACTTTGAAAAGAAGAAAAGGGCATAAATTCTAAACCTATCAATAAATCCATAGGAAACCTCAAAAAAATAATCAAGCCAATGCTTGGATAAAAAGAACGACTAAAAGGTGCGTAAATGTAGGTAAGAACAGTAAAAAGGTGTGTGATTGCATTTATATAAGTATGTCTTGATATTGTACCAATCGGGGCAGCAGCCAATTTTTGAACCATGTGGTTACGGTTTCCCAACCACTGTCAATATTTATTGCGACGGCGATCGCTTATATGTAAGGATCGTGTTCTAATTCCCTATGTGAATTGTGAAATATTGCGCCCTTCAGTCGCAATGTGAAATGAAATTTGCCCACATTCGCGACAGCGAATATTTCATATTTGCGGAACAAATATTTCACAGCAAAGCTATTTCACTTACCCGCAAGGGCAAATTTCGTTGAAAAAAGCACACATTGTCCCCGTAGACAAATGTGTGCTTTTATCTGGTGGAGACAACTGGACTCGAACCAGTGACCCCTTGCATGTCAAGCAAGTACTCTAACCAACTGAGCTATGCCTCCAAAGTCTTATATAGTATAGCATAGTTAGTTATAAAAATCAAGAGTTTATCTAAAAAAGTAAAATAAAATTAAAGACTCCTTTGACGCATTATTTCAAAAGCAAACATGGTTGAGGCAGATGCTGCAGAAAGCGAAGCAGAAAACTCCCTGGCATAGGGGATTTTAATAAGTATATCTGCCATGGAAAGAATATCGGCGGATATACCACGTTTTTCGCCACCAATAACAAGAAGTAAGGAGGAGGGAAGAGTAGTCTGCCCGAGAGTGTTTTCGGTACGCAAATCCGCACAAACAACCTTGTATCCCCGGGACTTAAATAGTTCTACCGCACCAATATCGGACAGGGTAAACATAGGTAAAAGTTCTGATGCACCGGCAGAACTACGGCACACAACACCTGCCGCACTCATCCAGTTTCGTTCGCCTAAAATTATACCATCACACCCACAAGCATAAAGCGAGCGAATAGCATAACCAAAATTGTACGGATCTTCTATCCCTTGTAGCATTACATAAAAGCCTTGAGGTTTAATAACAGATTCGGTTAAAATCGGAAAAGAACGGGTAGAGCAGAGTGCTATTATGCCTCCATGAGAGTTTCCGATGGTATATTTCCCTATCTCTTCCTCGGTAGATTTAACCAGTTCAAATCCGTATTTTTCGGAAACTGCCCTAAAATAACCCACCTCTTTTGCGATTTTATTAAGTCTATTACCATCAAACATTATTATTTCGATTTTTCTGTCGCTGTCGCCCTGGTCAATGGCTTTAATAACTGCACGTATAGACGTCATCCCCTCAAAGCACGAGGATTTTTCAAATTTAATTTCTTCTTTAATCATTATTTCCTTCGTCCCTTCATATCATTAAATATAAAATGAATATGGAGTATAGTATGATAAATTTAAAAGGTATAGACAGATGCGAATTGTTTGCAAGATACGTAATTGAAAACAATGCCACCGTCAGGAGTACAGCCTCGCATTTTGGAATTAGCAAAAGCACCGTACATAAGGACCTTACAACCAAACTAAAGTACATCAGCAAGCCTTTATACGAGCAAGTAAAGGCAATTTTAGAGCAAAACAAGTCAGAGCGGCATATAAGGGGAGGAGAAGCAACAAGACGCAAATATCTACATATATAGTACAAAAGAGAAGGGAAGAGTTCCCTGCCCTCAATTCTATCTGATAAACATATTATAATCTATTTTATTGGATAATTCAAGGGGTTTTAAGATTTCTCTAAATATCAATTAGGTACACATAGTCAAAAAAAATATGAATTTTTTAATCCTATAACAATACAAGCCGCTATAGGATTTTTTTATTTATACAGATATTAATATATAAATAAAAAAGCAAAACTACGCACATACATCAATACACAGTAAAACAAAATACACAGTAAAATAAAATACACGCAAATAACAAAATATCAAAACACAAAAAAACATCTTAATTGCAAAAAAACATATTAATTGCGAAAAACTAAAAAAGTCTGCTTAATAATAAATATCGAAAAATAAGCCGAATAACCACATAATAGTCCCCTACATTATACAAAATTTTCATTTTGTATAATTGCTTGTATATCTGTTAATGTCCCCTTTTCTTCCTACCAACAGGGCGAGAGGGGAGTTTGTATAATGGGGTCATAGATTCTGTGACTTATCAATTGTCGTTATGTTCTGTTCCTTGTATATATTAACGGGTTGGATTGATCGTTCCCTGCCCTTCTGACTTTATTGTATTTTGAGTCACACACGTCTTATTCTCTTCCCTGCTTAATTTATTCGACTATTTTTAATACTTTTAATATTAAATTTATAAGCTATATTACTCTTGTATTTATACTCTCTATATGTTATAATAAGGTAAAAAACAGGAGAAAAATATGAGAACACGTGTACTTACACAGACTAATTGTGGAAAACTTCTTGCTATAGCGGACGAAATTACAAAACTTATAGAGGCGGATAAGGCTACCGACGTTATTATGCCTGCATACCCATGCGACGGCGAAAGGTTAATAGTTATCGTTGCTTCGGCAAAAAACACCATGCCTGACAGTTTCCAGAGATTTATGCGTTCGCTTAAGAGAAGCGTTACTGCTAATGTTGCATTCGTTATTGACGGTACTCCCGAAAATGCACAAAAGATAGTTGAAATGGCAAAGACCGGCAACTCAAATGTTATCGAGGACAACATCCTCTACATAAAGGGCGGTCTTCCCTTCAAGTTCCTGCGTGGTGTTAAGCCCGAGGAAATGGACGCGGTAAAAAACTGGGTTGCGGAAATCAAGGCTAAAATGGTTTGATGCAATTTAATACTAAAACCGTTTAATATAAAAAGAGAGAACTTTTCGGGTGCAAATTACAAACCGATAGGTTCTCTCTTTTTATTTTGATTATTTTACAAACTCGTTGTATATAGCACGAAGAGCTGTGATGTAATCGTGTTCATCAACGCCAACTATTATATTAAGCTCACTCGAACCCTGGTCTATCATACGAATGTTTACGCCCGCATTACCAAGCGCCGAAAACAGTCTTGCAGCAGTTCCCTTCGCTTTTACCATACCGCGTCCCACGGTGGCAATAAGAGCCATATTATCCTCGATGAAGATATTTTCTGGATCAACTGCCTTACAAATAGCCGCCATAATATCACCGCGCTTCTTTGCAAGCGATTTTGTGGCAATAACAATGCTCATTGTATCTATTCCTGAGGGGAAATGCTCGTAGGATACACCGTTTTCTTCAAGCGCCTCAAGCACACGACGACCAAATCCAAGTTCAGAGTTCATCATATCCTTTTCAATGGTTATCGTTGAGAATCCGACCTTACCTGCCACACCCGTTATAATATGGGAGGGGGTTTCATCTGTGGAGGGAACTATAAAAGTACCTCTATCTTCGGGACAATTTGTATTTTTAATATTGATAGGAATTTTTGAATATCTAACCGGGAAAATTGCATCCTCGTGGAGAACGGTAGCACCCATATAGGAAAGTTCGCGAAGTTCCTTATATGTTATGGTATCAATAACACAAGGATTGTCTATGCAACGTGGATCAGCCATAAGGAAACCGGAAACATCCGTCCAGTTTTCATACAGGTCTGCAGATGCGGCACGAGCAACAATAGAACCGGTGACATCAGATCCACCACGAGAGAAGGTTTTAATTGTTCCGTTAGGCATAGAGCCATAAAATCCAGGTATTACTGCCCTGTCATATCGAGATAGATAATTTCGAAGAATTGTATTCGTTCTCTCTGCGTCAAAAGCGCCGTCGTCATTGAAGAATATGCACTTGCGAGCATCAATAAATTGATAGTCGAGGTATTTTGCAAGAATCATAGCATTGAGATATTCGCCTCTGGACGCTACGTAATCTCTACCTGCGTTGTGGGTAAAGGAGTGCTTTATCTTTTCATAAACCTCGCATAAATCCAATTCCAAGCCTAAATCGCTAATTATTGTATTATATCTATCCTTTATTTCTTCAAAAATTTCGGAAAAATCCTTTTCATCTGATGCCAACTCATAGCAACGGTAAAGCATATCCGTAACTTTTGAATCGGTTTTATTTCTCTTGCCGGGTGCGGAGGCAACAACATATCTACGTTCGGGATCCGCTTTTACTATGTCGGCAACCGCACGAAAATGCTCGGCATCAGCAAGCGAACTGCCACCAAATTTCAGTACCTTTATACCCATATCAAATTCTCCTAAATGTCAAAATTTACAACTTAAATATACAAAACTATAAAATTTAATTTGCACAACATTGAATATATTATATGAAAAAGTTAAATTATTGTCAAGAGTTTTTACAAAAAACGGCTTCTTGGATATTTTTTGAACATTTATGCAATATATTTTGACATTATTTAACAAAAATTATTACAAATCATCTACATCCTGAACCGGTTTTTCGTGTCCGTCGCCCTCGGTTGGCACTCCTGTATATGAACCAAAGGGATCGGTGTTTATCCTGGTATCAGTGCTCATTTGTGCCTTTTGCCCTTTTTCATTTTCAATACAATTTTCGTTTATATAACCTGTGTAAATATTGTTTTTCTTTTTCGCCATACTCTTCCCTGCTCCTTTTTTTGGATTGAGTATAGTTTAACCGATAAAAAAATATATATTCTGTTTGGTAAAAATCAGAACACTATCATATAAACAATTGTCAACAACAGGCAATAAACTTTTGGGTCTCACTTCATTGACAAATATACATAGCCTTGTATATTTAATGAAATCCAAACAAGTTTGGATGAAATCTTAAGCCTACGGCTTCAGATGAAATTAAATCCGCCTCCCTTAACCTTGCGAAGCAAGATTTCATCGCGTAGCGATTTCATCCACGATAGTGGATTTATTCCGACGAAGGCGGATTTAGTTGAAAAAAGCACACATTTGTCCGATAGACAAATGTTTGCTTTTTTTTGGCGGAGAGAAAGGGATTCGAACCCTTGATACCGTTTTGGGGTATACACGATTTCCAGTCGTGCGCCTTAGACCAACTCGGCCATCTCTCCAAGATGCTTAATTATTATAACAGAAGACATGTTGGTTGTCAAGTGTTTTTTTGTTTTTTTATTTTCTTTTGTAAAATAACCCCAAACAGAACTATTCTACTAATAAATTTGCTATAAAATCTATCAAAAGAAAAGACCAAGAGGTAATATTTATACCTATAAGCAAACCTATCCTCAGTTTTTGAAACCTTTTTACTAAATAGTCAAACAAATAGGTAGCAAAACAAATCAAAAATCCCCATACTATTGCGACCTCTATACATACATATCTGCCAAGGGCAAGCGGGTACATAGAATAGTCCCATAGCACTCTACCTGTAAATTTTTCGGTTAAAGTGCCGACAAAATACTCGGATAATGATGCAGTTACACAACATAGAATATAATATATTACTACTCTTAAACTTCCTTTTTTAATTCTATTGAGTAAAACTCCGCCACATTTAGTCGTGCCAAATAAAAGATAAATAATCAGCAAAGTAAAACCGTATATCGGACAAAATGGCAGGGTTAGAAATCCCCTGTCATACCAGGAGCCATAGGCAATTAGAAATAAGAGCGTTTCGAATACCCAACCTATAAAAGAAAACATTAAGGTCGCCAAAAACAGCGAAAACAACTTCTCTACCCTGCCCAATTATACTAAATCTCCCCTGAAAGGTTTTATTTTATCTTTGTCTTGACAAAGTAGTTTTTATACATTACAATAGTTTTATAAAACCGTTTTAATTGCTTCACTATGCAAAGTAGGAAGGATATTTACCGATATGAAAAAGAGATATGATGGAATTTTAATAGCCTCCGACTGGGACGGCACTTTGAACGTTCACGGAGTTATAAACGAACGGGATATCAGGGCTATAAGAGATTTTCAAGAGGGGGGCGGACTTTTTACAATTTGCAGTGGCAGATCTTTAGAGTTTATGCGGGAATTTTTTGATATAATTTGCCCTAACACTTATGCTATAAGCCTAAACGGTGCTGTAATAAAGCACCTTGAAACGAGTGAGGTTTTATATGAAAATGTCCTCGACAAGCGAGTAACCGAGATGATTGACATAGTATGTGTCAAGGAAATGCTATTTAATAAAATTTACGTATTCATAAAAGGTAAAGATCACGCCTCGACCTACACGCCCGAAGAATATAAAGAAAATCGTGATTTTATCATCTCATGTGAAATATATAAGGTCGTGCTTGTTGCAGAGAATGTCGAAAACACCTTAAAAGCCAAAACATTACTTGAAAACGGTGGATATGATGGCTATATCTTCGTGCGAAGTTGGGAGGTTTCGCTTGAAATCCTTAAAGAAGAAAACGGAAAGGGCTACGCTCTAAACAGAGTAAAAGAAAAAGAGGGCTGTCACACGACAATAGCGGTAGGTGACTACGAGAACGATATTCAAATGCTCCAAATGGCGGATATAGGCTATGCGGTAGGAAATGCCTCACAAGCGACGAAATCTGCCGCCGATATAATTACAGTACCCGCAGAAGAGGGGGCTATTGCAACAATAATAGAAAGCCTATAAAATTAAAATAGCACACAACGCAAGGAACTTTGCCTAAAACCGCGTTGTGTGCTATATTTTATGTATTAGTCTATATCCTCTACGACCTTTTCGGGACTTTGGTCAAGAAGTTCAGGGTGCTTTAAATATTTCCTAATTCTCTTAAATGCAGATGCGTAATAATAACCATCACAAATACGCTCGTCGGTTACCGCCTTGAATGTAACAAAGCGATGGCGCTCTCTGGTGCCGTCCTTTTTAACCGCATCGGCATAGAACACGCTGCCGTAGGAAAGGAATATCGGAAGAGTACCAAAATCATATAGATGATGATATATAGCAGGAATACCAAGCGATCCCATAGAAGTTATTATCATAGAGCCGTGGAAGGGGCTGACATCGAGCAATGCCTTGGGAAGCCAACCGTGGTAATCAAGCCATTTAAGCAAGGAAACCGTCCATCTCATAAGGAAACGGGGCAATTTTGTCAAAATGCGAGCCGTATCGTCAAAGCTGGTAGTACTGTGCAATGCTTCATCAACCGTTTTTTGGAACTTTTTATACACATTATAGATATTATCGCGAGGGTCGAAAATAACCTTGATACAGGTGTCGGGGGAGTCAAGAGCCATTTCCTTTTTTATAGTCATTACGCACTCGATATTATTGCGAGCATAGATGCGTTGACCTGCGACGAATCTGTTAATACCGGGACGCTCTGAAACTACCCTAACATAGGCGGCAAGAATAACATGCAAAAGCGTCATATCGGTATAGCCTTCCTCATGCTTTTGCATAAGGTAGTTTTCAATATTAGTTATATCAATTACCTCGTCGAACTGGTTTTGAGAATCGTTACGCTCCTTCATAATAAAAGGCATAACATAACTCATAGGTTGCAATTTTCTGAGTCTTCTGCCTTCGCGGCGATCGGTAAATCTCTTTTTCCTCTCGGTATATGCAGGGGTATCGTATTCAACAATACCCTCGTGTCTATTATCTTGTGTAGACATAAAGCCTCCAAAAACAAATTTTATGACAATATTATACCACAAACATATGAAAATGTCAAGTTTTATAGTTATATGTAGAAATATCAGGATGTAGTAATACGACAGATGTAGAAAGGACTGCTTCATTTAGGCATAACCGAATAAAAACACCGAGGTGTTGTATTACGCAGCACCTCGGTTGTGTTTTTTACAATTTTGAAGAAAATTAAGGTTGAAAACCACCGGTTTTCTTCATT
>JAZUPL010000097.1:0-21855 GCA_045605175.1 Eubacteriales bacterium
ATTAACCGTAAGGCGAGGGCGAAGAATGCTTCGGGAGGGCGAAAAGACGGCGGTGTATGGGTTTTCTCGCTCTCTTACAAGGTCGGAAAGCAGGTCGGCGGCAACCATAGAATTTGTCAAACCCCATTTATTAAAGCCTGTTGCTACAAACAAGTCGGGGGTGGATTTCGAATATCTGCCTATATAGGGAATGTCATCCAATGTCATACAGTCCTGTGTTGCCCACTTCCCTACTATCTCGGCAGATTTGTAGTGCTGTTCGCTAAATTCTTCAAGTTCCTGCCAACAACCTCCTTTTTTTCCTGTACGGTGTCCACCTCCACCGAGCAGAAGAAGGTCGTCATACCCGCGGAAGGATAGTCCCTTTTCACTTTCGTCAACATACATTCCCTTTAGGCTTTGTGCACCTTTTAAGGCAATTACATAAGAACGGTGTTGATAGAGTTTTAATGGGTATAAGCCGTGCTTGTTGAGAATTGGAAAATGTGTTGCTATTATTATTTTCTTGGCAGTTATCTCGCCCCCTTCAATAACCGCCTTCCCCGGCATAAGTTCAAGCACCTTGGTATCTTCGTAAATTGGCAAATCCTTTGCTATCTCAAAGAGGAATTTCAGGGGATTGAAATGTGCTTGATTTTTCACAAGACACGCCCCAGCGGTTTGAAGCGGAATTTCAAGGTCGGTTGTAAATTTGGCTTTTATACCAAGACTATTTAAGGCATTGACTTCATTCTCAACTATTCTACTATTGTCAAGCGAATAAACATAAGAGTCGCTTATCTCATAGTCGCAGGATATACCCCTGCAAAGTCGTGAGTATTCCTTTATTGCCTCGCTCTGTGCCTGTGCATAAAGTCCTGCCCTTTCTTTGCCGAAGCGTCTTATCATTTTGTCATAAATCAAGCCGTGAGAAAGCGTAATCTTTGCCGTAGTGTTTTTTGTAATTCCTCCACATATATCGGTCGCTTCTACCAATATGCAATCGACTCCTGCCGCTTTCAGTTTATATGCACACAAAATTCCCGCAATTCCACCGCCTATTATCAAAACATCGGTGCTCTTGTTTCCTCTTAATCTATCAAAATGCAACCTCTCTATGTCCTTTTCCCATACCGAATCCATTACAAATCCTCCTATTCTTTAATATGGTTAGTATCTGTCGGTAGAAAGGAAACATACATATCTGTTCTTTTTTACACAAAAAAGCGTGTTTTAGTAAAAATAGCGTGATGCTCGAGAGCATCACGCTATGGTTTTTAATTTTGTAATTAGATTTGCTTTTCACAATTAACTTTACTGTTGTACGTCGGAAATCGACATTTCCTTTTGCTAATTGCTATTATCTTAGCCGTTATAGAAGATAAAAACGGCCGAGGATTAAGTGAAATATTCAGGATTTATCTCGGGCAGTTCATCTATAGAAACCAAGCCGTCCGCACTCAGGTAGATTGTAAAATCACGGTTAGAGCCGAAGTACGCCTCAAGGTTTTCCTCATCATAATTTGTGCCAAAAAATCCATTTCCGGTGGTTGGTTTAATGAGACCGCCTTGTGAATATATGCCTTTAATGGTACATACCATACTGCCGTCAACGTCAGAATAATATTCGAATTCGTATCCTATTCCCTTGTCTTCGAATATAATTAAACCTGATGAGGGGTCGCCGTTAATGACTATCCACCTAAAATATGCACCAAGCACGGGATCAATATCATATTCTTCCGAGTTGTCGGTTCCCTCACCGAAGCCTATTGCATTTATCACATTAGCAACACTCATTGTTGGATATGTGTAGGCGGGCATAGATTCGATAGTGAACTCGCCGTTCTCGATGTTATACTCAACTACCAAGGGGGTATCATCCTCTGGATAGCACCAGTCATAGTCGAGATTGTGCATACTAACATCATCTGCCGGAATGGTAATGGTGGTGCTTGTAAGATTTTCAAACCCCTCGAAGTCGGCGGTTACATACAATTCGCCAAGCTCGGTAACAAGATTTATGTTAATGCTAAAGTAGTTCTCGTAGTTGTGGTAGATAATCATATACTGTGCGCCGTAGGAATCATCTTCAGCGCCGTATATCCAATCGTCCACAGGAATAATCAAAATTCTGTCTTCGGCAGGAGCATTTATAACAATGTCGGTGGTGGATATATCATAGAGTTTTACAGTAATCTCAAGTTTCTGTGCAAACACATTCTGCTTGCCCTCTACTACACTATCCGTGGTGTTGGTAGTATCACTCTTTATGGTTGCGGTGATGTTGTCTATTTCAAAGAGGCCCTTGAACTGTACATCAAGCCTTGCACTAAGTTCCCTAATTTCAAGACCTGCAAGCATTTCCTTGATTGAAGTGAATACAGGTATCGGGAACATTTCCTCAAACTCTGCGATGGTCATAGCAAGGTCCTGCTCAAACACCATAAGAAGTTGCTCGAGCGTGGGAGGTTCGGTCTCGGTTTCATTTCCACTGGCTACAAGCGAGATGAAAAGTTCATATATAGTAGCCTCGCCAATGCCAAGTTCGGTGATATAGTCGGCAAGTTTGAACGCCTTAATATCCGTAAGCATTGTCTGGCTCTGGGTGTTGATATCCTCCTCGCTAACCTCAGCACCCATCTGCTCTGCCATATACTCAACATAGTTTTGGAGAATTATAGCAAATCTCGGATCGTTAACTATACTGTCATAGATGCCCTGAATGGTGGTATTGTACTGTGCAGTCAGAGAAGCGTCAATCTCTGCAATAGCCTCGTTTACGGTAAGTGCACCAACGCGTCCCATCTGCTCAAGGATAACCTCGGTGGTCAGTTCGGGATCAATGTTTACAAGCAGGTCATCAATCAACTCGCCCGTAGTATAGGTGGTGAAATCAATGTCATTAATATAAGCCTCAAGGCTCTCAAGGATAGGCTTAAAGTCAATTACGCTGCTACCCTTGTTCTCAAAAATGTTGAAACTGGTGATAGCCTTCTCGCCAAAGACCTTATACATCTCGGCAATCTCATCCTCGGTGGGTTCAACGCCCTCAAGAAGCGCACTAAGCATTTCGACGGCCTGAGTCATCTCGGTATCCTGGCTTACGAAATAGCCATCGTCAAACGCCTGATAAAGCACACCGTCAACAAGTGCAACCTCTATTCTGCGCTCGGAGTCTATCTCCCATTTTTGGGTATCCTCGTCGTACTCAAAGGTCTCTGACTCAATCTGCACATTGACAAGAGTTTCGGTCTTGGCAAAGGTGATATATACCTTGCCCTTTATCTTTGAGTCGTTCTCTTCAAACCGAGCCTCGTCATCATTGTCATAATACCAAGAATCCTCGTTTTCCTCCACATTGAACGCATACTCAATTTTTGCACTCTTTGCGCCCTTCAATTGAGTGGCAACTCCCTGTGAAAGTTTGATACCCTCGGGGGTGATATCCTCTAAACAATAGTCGCAGATATAGTTATCATCCTCGTCTTTATGGTCGGTGCATTCTACATCCGCCTGGCAAACATCACATTTTTGGTTGTGGTTTTCGTCAATATGATTCACGCAGGGCTGCGAGCACGCAACCAGTACGAAAAGCATTGACAAAACTATCATTAAGGCAATAAGTTTTTTCATTCGTTTTTCTCCTTTAATAATAAATGTTGTTGTATAATATGTATTAGCCTTTTATTTGGTTATTCTCACAGGTGCATACGCCAATCAATTCCTCGCCCTGCCTAAAATACCTGCAATCCACACAGCATCCGTCCTCAAACTCACTGTCACCATACTCGCACAATGCCTGCATTTGAGTGACATAGGGGCTACCGTCCTCGGTATATACCGGCGCAAGAATAAAGTCCGGATATATCGGAATCGGCTCGGCGTTGCTGCTCTCTCTTTCAAAATCATCGTAATAGCCATAGTAGAGGTCAAATTTCTGCCCCTCTACACAGATGGTTTTGTAAAGATCTCCTTCCTTGACAGAATTCATAAAAACCTCCCTTCAAAGAAAAAATCCCTCATACTGTACCTTTAGTATAAGGGATTTGGGTGAAAAAAACAATCACCCTGTTTTTCAATTTTAGTATAGTTTTTTTCTGTGGAATTAAAGGATAAGCGAGAAGTCAGACCTGTCCCTAACTCCGGTTTTTTGTACTATTCTTACCACCGTCTGTTTAACCGTGGACTCGGTAATATAGAGTGCCTCGGCTATCTGCCTGGAGGTCATTCCAAAGGCGGCAAGTTTGGCAATTTCCCTCTCTCTTGCCGTCAGGTTGGTGGCTATGTATCTGCCACGCACCTTTCCGCTAAGAGTTGCCCAACCCACGCTATAAGTCTTATATAACTCCTTTACCACGGCGACGGCATCCTCATCCACCAACGCAAGTCTATCTTCAAGAAGTCCGTCAAAGTGGCGTATATACTCCACCAAAATGCCAAAAAAGCGATCGGGCAAGGCTAAAGAAATCGCCTTGTCTATATGTAAAATTGCGTCCTTGGTCCTACCGCTGTTGTGGTATGCCACAGCACAGGACAGGCGCAGATAAATCTCAGGAATAACCGTCATGTCCGCTACCGATTGGCTTATCAATGGCTCTATGGCATAGGGGATAAGGCTCATCGGCCCAAGTCCGTGCATACCATCCATCTGTTGCTCCCTCGAAGCAACAGCAAAAGCGGACATATATAGATATTTAATGTAGAAAACCCTTGCTGCGGCGTGGGAATCAGGAGGGAGCGTATCAAAACAACCTCGCCTAAACCACTCGGGGAAGTCTTTGTTATCATATATCGAACTATCTACAATAGCCAGGGCGAGAGTTATCATCTCCCTCTCCTGCTCGTTCCTGTAAGGGGCCTCGCATATATGCCTCTTTGCCTCGCCCCACAGTATAAGATCCCCTCGCCAAATAGCACAGAGCGCAAGCAACATACCCGCACCGAGCACCGCATAAAAGCCACTGTGATTTTGCAAAAAATACCGAGCGTGCTCATAAACCTTGCCTATCTCCGCCCTTCTGTATGCTATCTGTGACTCAAAAAGCGCCTGTGCCTCGGGATTATCCACCAGCGCTAAGGCACACTCGTCGGCATGCCCTGCCCTGCTATAAAGCGAGGTCATATCTAAAAAGGGACTGCGTCTTGGCATTGGCATAGTTGGCTCGCCGCCCTTGTTTATCCCCTTTGATGGTGGCATAGCCGTCGCGGGAATCATCCATGTTCGCTCCCATCTCTGCGCCCCTGTAATAAGCCCGTCCTTGCACATCATCTGCACTCTTCTTGGAGTGAGCCCCCATTTCTCTGCAGCCTGCTTTACTGTAATCATATCAAAATTCTCTCTTTCGCTTATATTTCGCTCGGAAAAGAAAAATTTCGTTCAAACGAAGCGTTTTTCAACCTTATTATACTTCGTTTGAACGAAATTGTCAAGATAATTCTATATTTTTACTTTGTTTTTTCGCCGTCTATAAACATATCGATGCTTTTTGAGGTTGAGGTAATCTTAAATAAATTGCTATGAGTCTATGTATTTTGACTTCAAGCGGACAAGGAGCGAGGAAAGTGGCAACACCAGCAATCCCGCAAATAAATTGCTAACACCGTGGATAACGTCAAAGGGAATGCCTGCAACTATCCAAGCGAGGGTTTGCTCGAAGTTAAATCCGAAGAGCAACGCCTGTGCAGGGGCATATAAAGTGCCATAGGCAAAGCCGTAAAGCGAACAAACAGCGGGGTAAAGAATACAGGCTAACCATTTTGGCATTTTTCTCGGTAAAAGCATTGTCAATCCCCAAAGTATAGCCCATATATAAAGATACGGCACCCACCAAGTGGCAAAGCCTGCATACACGCCGTTTATTATCACGTAAATATAAATCGGTATCAACGCCTTTGTGCGAAATGCTATGGTATAAACCATTATAAGCATTCCTAAAAGGTGAACATTCGGTAATACCTCCATAATGATTTTCGAGCCGAAAAGGAGAGTGCCGAGCATAGCAAAAATGCAGGTTTCTTTTATTCTTTTGGCGTTTTCGCGTATGGGGGTATGGCTTTTAGAATTATCTTGTGTAGACGAGTTCATAATTTTCACCTTCTACAATCTCGGTGGAATCAACTCCCGAAAGAGCATATTCGCCGTTTATGTAGAACGCCCAGTATGCCTTGTCGATATCGTAGTCGGCAGAAATACCGTTTACCTTCTTGATGTAAAGGCCGTAGTCGCCCACATCTCCAGAGATGATATTTTCCGCGAGTAGGGCTGTGCCAAGAATACTTTCGTTTGTGCTGACGGTGAGAACTATCGACTTATCCCCTGCCCTTATGGTTATGTCAAAGGTAATATCACCCTCGCCTACTGTGATATCGTTCTGGTAGGTAGCGTTTTCCCACAGTTTTGCGGTGTTTATCCCACCACATCCAACAAGAGAGAGCATCAAAGATGCAAAGAGCAGCAGAGATAAAAGAGCTGTAAGTTTTTTTGAGTTTTTCATTTTGATATCCTTTCTTTTGTTTTCAAAAGGATAAAATAAAAGCACCCTCCACGGGTGCGAAAAAGCGATAGTATGCCCTATCTGTCGCATCCCCCCGTTTGCCCAAGGGACTCTTACAAGTCACGGTGCGCCAAGCATTCCGACTTATTTCTAAAGCGAAAAATACGGTAATGGCTGTTGCTGCGGATTCTCACCGCTATTTCCTTGGCCCCGATGGCATATGCCACCGACAAAGGGACTTTTCCCTATGCACTGCGTTTATTCTTTTGTATTAGTATTGTACCACTTATAGAGAGGTTTGTCAAGCGGTGCTTTTATTTGATTTGAGGAATTCATAAGTCTTTTATGTGGTACATTACAATTTATGGTGTATCAAAGAGGGGTATTTTCCCTTACGAGATGTGAGCGACTACATATTCCAACAATCCAAGGCATCCGTCGTAAATATCACGGTAGGTGGTGGAAAAATCGCCTGTGTACCAAGGGTCGGCAACATCTCCCACACGGGAGGTGAAGTCCATCATTCGACAGAGTTTGTTTTCGGGATCTGTGCCAAAAATATGGATAGCGCCACGCATATTGTTTCCGTCCATCACGACAAAAAGGGCGTATTTGTCATAATCCTCTTTTTTAAGTTGGACGGCGCGCTTTTGACCTGGGTCTATACCGTGTTTTTTCAGTTCTCGAACTGCGGGGGGATATACAGGGTTGCCAACTCCACCAATTATCTCCTCGGTACTTGTAGCAGAGGAAGATACATAAACTCTATCCAAAAGCCCCTTTTCCTCTAACATATTCTTAAATATAAACTCTGCCATAGGACTCCTGCAAATATTGCCGTGGCAGACGAACATTACTCTGTATTGATACATTTTTCCTCCGTGAGAATTGCCTTGATAGGTTTTTGAATTTCTGCACTTATAGGTGTGACACAAGAGTCATACGCTAACACTTTAACACCGCTATTTGAGGCAAGAACAAGCGACTCGGCAAAGGCAGGGTCGGTTTCACTGTTGGGAACAAGTGCCTCTACACCGTCGGTCTGGATAACGAAAATTATGTAGCCTTCATACCCCGACCTTACTGCTTCTATAAGGCCGTGGATATGCTTTCTTCCCCTATCTGTGGGAGCATCCGGGAAAACCGCCCTTCCCTCTCTTATAAGAGTTACACCTTTTACCTCGATAAAGGCTCGTCTTTCGCCGTCCTCTACATAGAGGTCGAAACGAGAATCACCGTATTTTACCTCTCTTTTTATCCGCGCCTCGTGGGAGAAAATTCCGCTTGTAGGAAGCCATTCTGCTACCATATCATTTGGAGCATTTGAGTCAATGTTTATCACCTTTTTGTCGCCTGACGAACAAATTTCTACCGCAACCAGGTCGGCAAAGGTGGAGCGCGCAGGGTTGTCCGACAGGGTTATAAAGCCCTTTGCCCTCTCGTAAATCAGTTCGGGAAGCCGCCCTGTGTTTTTGACGTGGACGGGGACTTTGTTGCCATTATATATCACCGTGACAATAAATCGGTTTTCTCTTTTTACTATGCTGACTTCGTGTATATTAGAATACCTCATTCTACCCCTCCCCTTTTTTCTTCTATTGTAGCATTTGTTCTGTCAAAAAGCAAGGGTAAATATGCTAAAAACCTTTAGTATTAGCCGTTTGCTATCGGCTATTTTTTTACGAATTTATTGACATTTGCAAATTGATGTTGTATTATTGTATTAGTACAGCAATACAATAATATGAAAGGCGGTGATGAAATTGGCTTGGCACTTTAAGAGCGGACTTTCTCTTGCAACGCAGATAGAAGACAGACTTAGGCGAGATATTATAAGCGGTGTATATGAATTAGGCGGTCAATTCCCCACGGTTAGACAACTGGCGGAAGATGCCTCGGTTAACCCAAACACTATGCAAAGGGCTTTGACACAACTGGAAAACGAGGGTCTGATAATTTCTCTTGGAACTGCAGGAAGAATAGTTACTGCAGACTCGAAAGTCCTCGAAAAAGCAAAAAATACCGAAATTTCCTCATTTATTGGCGATGTTATTAAGAGCACGAAGGCTTTGAATATTGAAAAAGACCAGTTTATAGAACTTATAAAGAAAGGATGGGACGAGAATGAATGATTTGTTTGATAACGGCAGAGAAATGCCCGAAAATGAAGAAAAAGAAGATTTTATAGGCACGGACGATTGCTCTACCTCTTCTTATTTCTATGACAGCCCAACCGACGAAATTCCAATACTGAAATGCGAACACCTGTCGAAAAGTTATACAGCAGGGACTCCCGTACTCACCGATTTTAGTCTGTCTATTGGACCGGGAAAAATATTCGGTCTTTTAGGCCCTAACGGATGTGGTAAATCCACGCTTATAAAAATGATATGCGGTCTTTTAACCCCCGACTCGGGAACTATCAGTATTTGCGGAGAGCCTCGTTCACAGAAAAGCAACGCCCTTATTTCCTATCTACCCGAGCGCACCTATTTTAACGACGCTATGCAGGTAAACGAACTGTTAAAAATGTTCGAGGAATTTTACGAGGACTTTAACCTTGCCGTAGCGGAAAAGATGCTACGCGATCTTGCAATTCCTCTTAACGCAAGGCTTAAAACCCTATCAAAGGGTATGAAAGAAAAGGTGCAACTGGTTATGGTTATGTCTAGAAAGACTAAACTATATCTTCTCGACGAGCCTATCGGCGGTGTTGACCCTGCATCAAGAGAGTACATTCTTAATACGATTATAGGAAACTATAACCCTGAGGGCTCTATTATTATCACAACGCACCTAATACACGATGTAGAGCCTGTGCTCGACGACTTTGCCTTTATGACCTACGGCGGTGAGTTGGTGCGCGCAGGAAACTGCGAGCGTGTGCGTGCGACCACCGGTATGTCTATTGATGACTTGTTCAGGGAGGTGTTTAGATGCTACGCAAGGTATTAAAATATGATTTGCTTTCCTTTATCAAATTGTGGCTTATATTGGCTTGCGCCTCGATTCCTGTTGCTTTGGTCGGCGGTTTTTGCGCTCGAATATTGATGCTCGAGGATTCGTCCAATGTATATACGCCCTTTGCCGCTATCGGCATGTTGGTTTGTATTATAGCCATTGTTGCCTTTGTGATTTTTACTTTTATAATCCCGCTACAACGAATATACAAGAGTATGTTCACCGACGAGGCGTATCTCACCTTTACCCTACCTGTAAATAGAGAAACCATACTGTTCTCTAAAATTATTACCTCGGCAATATTTGACTTAGCCGTAGTGGTAGTAGGGTTTATAGATTTAATTCTGTTTTTAACACCTGTTCCCCTGCTTGAGGACGGAAGTGGCTCTATGCTTGGCGAGATGTTTGCCACTATTGGCACTTTGCTCTCGACTTTAAGCACTGCCATAGGTGTTGGTTGGATAATTTTGTATATAGTTATTGCAATACTACTTGCCGTTATATACACCACCTGCTCTAAACTTTTGATTATCGCTATTATGTCCTTCGTTTGCACAATTGCGACAAAACACAAGGTGCTTATAGGTATCCTAATCTATTACGGCATTTCAACCCTTTTGTCCTTTGTTTCCTCGACTATAATTTCCGTGTTGGATATTGCCGTTATTGCAATTAGTGCAAACGCTCACTTATTCGACACTAATGCTCTGTGCTTGATGATTGCACTTTTATTGACCGTGGCAATATGCGTTTTTACAATTCTTGCAACGTTTGAATATAAGTTTACACTGCACAGAATAACAAACAAACTTAACCTGGCATAGGAGGTAATATGAAAAGACATAACAAATTTGTTTTTGTAGTAATACTTCTTCTATCCTTCTTTATGCTAATTATTTTTCCCTGCTCGGCTTTTACAAATAGCCAGCGTGAAGGAGTTGCCGAGTGGAAATTTGAAGGAGAGGTTATTCTGAGCGATGGAATAACCGAATACGAGCCATACCTGATAGACGGCGAGCAGATAGACCTCACTACTCTTGGGTATGAACTGACAAACAAACTCTACTATTACAGCAACACGGTGATGTTTCGTGGCGAAGAATATGAGGTTTGTGCCGCCTACGACTTTTCCCCCGTAGTGTTCCTTGAGGCTATTTCCCCTAATGACGACTTCGTTTATCCCACTTACGCCTATTATGCCTATGGTGATTCAAGCATACTTGATAACTTCTTGGGTGGCTCTTATGAGAAGGTGCGTGCAATTTGCTATGATAGTTGGGATAATATTGCCTTTGATATAAGCGGCTCTACCCTTTTCAATATGAAAAACGGTATAGACTGCACTAAAAAGGTCATACATATGTCCGAACTTGATACCGACTGGTACTGGTTATATGGTTTCGACAAAACCGATATTTTAGCAAAAAGAGATACATTTCTTTTTAAAAATGGAGAAGATTGGTGCTATCTTGACACCTCAATAATTCCTGACAACTACTTTTATGCTGACGGCTCGTTGGCTTTGGACAAAGACCTTAATATAAACGTACAAGTTCTTACAGGTGTCACAAAGAGTGACGTGGAACAAGCGGCAAACAATACCTACTTCTATGAAATCATCTCCGAAACCGAAAGCAACAACCCCTTTAACAACCTCTACGATAGAGATTGGACCGAGGAAGAAACAAGGACTGCTACCTCAATAATAGTCGTAATACTCGGCATTGTTATTCCCGTAGGTCTTGGAGTTTATTCGACTATTGATATTCTCATTCTAAAAAAAGGCAAAAGGAATATCAGCAGTTACATAATGGCAGCAGCCGAGGCATTATGGTTAGTTTGCGGTGTTGTTTTCCTGATAGTTTTGCTTATCTAATTTCAACATAATAAGTGTAGAATAGTTTTACAAAAAACGAACCAAGCGGAGATTTTGCCGCTTGGTTCGTTTTGAATTCGGTTTTAGAGAATGCTTTTTATATAGGTAGCCTATGCATTTGATAATCAAACCTTGTCCTTTAAGAAAGCACAGACATCGCCAACCGTGACAAAACGCACCGGCTCGGTAAAGCGGAATCCAAACGCCGCCTCTATTTCCATTGCAAAGAGCATTATTGAGAGCGAATCTAAGCCGAGGTCCTCGATAAGTTTGGTCTGCTCGGTTACGGTATCCATATCTATCTCCTCGTTTACCTTGCCGAGGATATCCTTTAACTTTTCTAACATTTTACAGTCCTTTCTTCATCAAAGATGTTTTATATAAGAGCGACGACGCTTATGTTGGGTGGCGTCAAAATACTTCCATTGTGAGATTACCTGTGTATTACTCTCAAGATTTAGGTTTGTTTCAAAGTGTTCTATCTCACCACTAACGAGAAATTCCATCATCGCATTAAGCATTACAGCAGTAAGCCCAGACGCCTGGTATTCGGGGAGAATTGCGATTAGCCCTAAATCTATAACTTTGGGCTTATTAATCAGAGAAAACATACGGAAGAGTGCGGGGATAGTAAGCCTACCGCCACTCTTTTGCAAAGCCTCTCCAAAAGAGGGGAAGCAGAGTGCAAAAGCAACCGGATCGTCCTTTTCATCAACTATGATAATAAGGTATTTTTTGTTGAGGATTGCCATAAACTGGCTTATTAGTTGCTTTTTCATATTCTCGGTAAATGGGACGGTGCCGTATAGATGACTGTAACAGCGATCTATGCACTCAAACAGTTTATCCTTATATCGATTGATGTAGGCTCGTTTTGAGAATTTTGTGTGGTCCACAACCTTGAGTTTGTTTAATTCAAGCGAACGGGCTGCAACCTTTGAGAGCATAGGGTTTGGCACTTTGGGGGCTCGGAGCATAAACTCCAACCAATCAACCTCTTTGGTATAGCCCGCACCCTCGATTAGCGAGGCGTAGTATTCGTAATTATACTGCTCCTCGAAGGTGGAAAGATGCTCAAACCCCTCTACCAAAAGTCCCTCACGCTCAAGGTCGGAATATCCAAGAGGACCGCATACGGTGTCCATTCCCTGCTCACGCGCCCAATTTTCAACAGAAGAAAAGAGTGCCTTAGCAACCTCTATATCATTTACAGAATCAAATCTTGTAAATCTTACGCGACGCTCGTTGTGAATTTGGTTGTGCTGGGTTTGAATTATTCCCTGGATTCTGCCTACCACTTCATCACCACGCATAGCAAGGAAAAACTCGCTCTTACAGGTGTCACAATAGGCGTTTTTATCCGTGAAAACAAGCATCTCGTCAGAATAAAGAGGGGGTACGAAATGTGGGCATTGCTTGTATAATTTCAACGGAAACTCGACAAAAAGTTTGCGTTCTGCCGCGGTTTTTACTCTTATAATTACAATTTCTTGCATTTTCCGCCCTCACTCGTCAAGAGGCTCGTCCTCGCGGCGCAAGAATGCTATACCATATCCAGCAAGGTATGGACCATTGTGAGAGCCGCTAACAGGTGACATAATGACAGGCTCGTGGTTTGTCTTTATGTCATATTTTTTCTCTATTTCAACAAGTTCCCGAAGCAGGCTTGGTCCGGTGTAAATATGCCACATAATATAGTCTTCGGGTGAACGGTCGCCTATAATTTCCTTAACTATTTCGCAACTGCGTGCAAGTGCCTTCTTGGGTGTTCTTACGCTCTGGATAGGAACAACCTCGCCCTCACGGCTAAAATGAATAACCGGACAGAAGTTAAGAAGTTTACCAAAGAATGCCTTGCTTCCCTTTAATCTACCGTTATAAATTAGATAATCGAGAGTTCCATCTACACCAACGAATTCCTGACGTGCCATCATCCAGGCTACCTCTTTTTCGATACGGTCAAGGTCTGCCCCATCTTCGGCAAGTTGAGCCGCACGGACGGCAAGAATACCCTCGCCAAAGCAGGTAATCTTTGAATCTATAACACGGATATCCATTTTATCCTTGTAATCCTCGGACACGAGTCGAATAAGGTTGTACGTACCGCCAAGGGCTGAACTAATTGCAACCACAAACACCTCATGGTAGCCCGCCTCATAAGCACGGTCAAAATGCCCGCGAATATCTTCTACGGACGGCATTGCCGTTGTGGGAAGATTGTTTCGAGGATCTTTGAGTGTAGCGAGTTGCTCGTAAAACTCCACAGGATCAAGATCAAGCCCCTCTCTGTATTCTTTGCCCATAAAATTAACGTAAATTCTAATAATATCTATACCTAAATTTCTATATCTCTCGGGTGCATACTCTATGCATCCGGTCGATGTACACATAATCTTAATTCTGTTCTGCACTTTCTCTTTCATCCCTTCCGTTGAAAATATCCTTGTTTTCCGACATATTGATAAGTATTTTTGCAGTATTCATAATCGAATCGGCATTTGCCGCGCCGTGTGCTTTAATTACAGGCTTGCCAACTCCGAGAAGTATTCCACCACCGAGCGAATTGAAGTCGTATATACCCATCAGATAGCCTACAAGTTTCATCATCTCGTCGTTGCCCGTTTTCTTGGCATATCTTACTATATCGGTGATTATACGGCGGGCTATTCCCTCGGAATTTTTAAGCACCTGATTGCCAGCAAATCCGTCTGCAACAAGCACGTCACAATCCCCAGAGAGGGCATTGGTCCCCTCGATGTTACCGACAAAGCACAGGTCGGTGTCGGCAGCGAGAAGCGAATGGGTTTCTCTTACGAGTTTGTTGCCCTTTGTGCTTTCTGCTCCGTTAGAGAGCAAGCCGACACGGGGGCTTTCTATTGCGTAATACTCTCGCATAAAGTCGCTGCCCATTTTTGCAAATGCTACAAGTTGTGCGGGTGTGCAATCTATATTTGCTCCGGTATCGACAAGACAGACAAAACCACCTGCCGCAGCAGGCAAAATCGCGGCAAGTGCCGGTCTTTTTATGGGTTTTGAGGGAAGATAGCGTAGGGCTCCCGATATCAAGGCTCCCGTACTGCCTGCGCATATCAAGCCGAATACATCATCTCTTTGAGCTACCGTGTTTAATGCAACGACCAATGAAGAGTCGGTCTTTTTGAATATTGCCTCCATCGGGTTATCGTAATTTGTTATAACACTGGGGGCATCGATAATCTCTACCCTATCATCAAACGAGCCGTACCGTGCAAGCGACGTAGCAATTACCTCGCTATCTCCGACAAGAACAAGCGACAACGCCTCGTTTGCCATAAGCGCCTTAACCGCCCCCTCAACAAGCGTGGGAGCACCCTTGTCGCTACCCATCACGTCTATTGCTATTTTATATTTACTCATCATTTGCTCCTTTACTCTACTGCTATATAGTAACTATACAGACTCTGTCCGCCTATATGAGTGACAAGTTCAAGATTAGGGTATTTCTCTTCTATTTTTTCTGTAAGTGCTACCCTTTTGTCATCACTGACGTCCTCACCGACGAATAGAGTTATAATTTCGCACAGGTCGATGTCCTCTATCGAATCAAGCAGAGCAAGCGCCGCTTCTGTATCGGTGTTGCAGGTGGCTACAAGTTCACCTTCTACAATAGCCATCGCACTACCGTTTTTGACAGATGCACCATTTACAACCGCATCACGGCAGGCATAAACTACCTCGCCACTAACAACACCGTCTTTGGCATAGGTCATATCCTCTATCTGGTCGTCTATGCTCTCGGCACCAACATTAAAGACGGATATTGCCGCATAGCCCTGTGCTATGGTCTGGGTGGGAATGACAACAACCTCACCCTCATTCCAAAGTTCTGCCGCCTGTTTGGCGGTAAGAATAATATTAGAATTGTTTGGTAGAACGATAATATAATCGGCATCAACCTCGCCAAATGCACCGAGAAAATCCTCGCTTGATGGATTGGATGTCTGTCCACCGTCAATAACCTTATCTGCGCCCAGATTTTCAAAGAGGGCGGTCAGTCCCTCTCCATTACACACGGCGACAACTGCATATTTTTTGTGAGTTGTATTTTTTTTCTTTATCTGTTTTTCGGTGTGTTGAAGCGTCATATTCTCTATCTTCACCTCAAGGAACTCACCGTATATTTGGCAGGTGTCAAGCACACGAGATGGAGTATTAGTGTGAGCATGCACCTTCATAATGTCACCATCACGAAGAGCAACGATAGAGTCACAACCAAGTGCTTCAAGTTGTTTGGTAACAATTTCAGTGTCCAGTGTATCAGGATCGCACTTGGCACTTTGCAAACGAACAAGACATTCGGTGCAATATCCAAAGGCAAGTTCACTCTCGCGAGTGAAAAGGTCGTAATCTGCCTGCCCCTGTGCCACAGGGGTGGAAAACTCGATAGTAGGCTCTTCCCCGCCTACAATGGTATTCAGCGCACCCAAGGCGATAGACAGACACCCTGCGCCGCCACTATCCACCACATTCGACTCGCGCAAGACAGGAAGAATTTCCTTTGTCCTTGCTAACGAACGAGAGCCTTCGTCAATAGCCAAGCGTAGAAGTTGTTCTATTGTAGTATTGTCATCTATGTGAGCAAGTGCATATTCCGCAATCTCGCGGACAACCGTGAGCATTGTTCCCTCAACCGGCTTTGCCACCGCAGAATAGGCACGGCGAACTCCATTGAGCGATGCCTCGACAAGTTCTCGTACGGTAGCGGAGGTCTTACCCTCAAGTCGGCTACAAATCCCACTAATATACTGGGAGAGGATAACGCCCGAATTGCCTCGTGCTCCAAGGACTACCCCCTTTGCAAATTCGGTTGCCAACTCGCCAAGAGTATGCTCATCTCCTTTTGGAAGTCTGCTAATTCCGCTCTCAATAGTGCGAAGCATATTTGTACCCGTGTCACCATCCGGAACGGGAAAAACATTTAATTCATTAATCTGTTGAACATTTGAGCGTATTCCCAAGGCTCCGCCTACAAGAATACGTCGCAATAACACTGCATCTATCACAGTTGTTTCGGTGAATGTGTTCATTTTTGTTAACCCTTTCTGTCGCAGATAGGCTTAAACATAGCAACAATTCGCTCGATTTGTACCGTGCAAAGCCCCTTGAGTCTTTCCTTAAAATCATCCGAGAAAAGAGCCTTGGCAAGAAGGCTCATAAGCCCTCCAATCACCATAGAGAAAAGCAATCCCCCCTCCTCGCTGGAGTCCTTTTCGGTATAGCATTTTGATAGTTCCTTAGCAAGTTTTAGGCAGAGTTTGTCCTCTCTGTCCCGGTAAACTAAGCGAAGTTTTTCTGCATATTTCAAAACAGCAGCACAAAGCCCCTCCACGTATCCCTGTGGAGAGTCAATAAAACTGTATTTAGATTCAAAGCCTTCTAAAACATTATTGACGACGTTGCTGTCGATTACATCGGCAAGTTCGGTTGAATCCTCATAATGCTTGTAGAAGGTGGTTTTGTTTATCATTGCTATCTCGCAGATATCCTTAACCTTTATTCGCTCAGGCGGAAGCGTTGCCCTTAGCCTCAAAAAAGCCTCGGTTATCTGCCTTTTTGTTTTCTCTATTCTAAGATCCATTTAGTTAGTAGTTTCTCCTTTCGTAGAATTATGTAGAAATGTGGGATAATCTCTTTAATAATCAAAAAACTATAAAGCGGAAAATAAGCAACTTTAGTTGCTTAAATATATTATAGTTGTTTTTTGTCGATTTGTCAAGAAAACATTATCCAGTTTAGACAGATAGTTAAAAATGTCCTATGAGTATGGATTTTGACTTCATTGCAAGACTTTCTCACACTTTGGAAAAATAGATTTTATTTTTACAAAACATCTTGACAAAAGGCGAAATATTTAGTATAATACCATTTGTGCATAGGGGTATAGCTCAGTTGGTAGAGTACTGGTCTCCAAAACCATGGGTCGTGGGTTCAAGTCCTTCTGCCCCTGCCAAAAGCCTTCTCGGACAAAGTTCGGGAAGGCTTTTACTTTTTCACTATTACTTTTTCACTTTTCACTAAATCCCTCCGAGAAGGCTTTTGGCAAGTAATAAGTAATAGTGAATAGTGAAAAGGTGTTTGATGTAGCTTTTTGCCGTGGCAAAAAGCATTTTTAATTATATGCAGTTGAAAAGTAGTGGATTCTATGCTATAATTGGTATATCAAAGTGAAAGGTGGGAAGGTTATGTCAGAAAGTCCGTTAATTGTAAAATCCAAGGCGTTTGCTCTTGAGGTGATACGGGCGTGTAAGGATCTGAGAGTAGCAAAGTGCGAGAACGCTTTGATAAATCAGTTTTTGCGCTCGGGAACGAGTATAGGCGCGAATATCAGAGAAGCATTTTATGCTCACGGCAAGGCTGACTTTATTGCCAAGCTACAAATTGCTTTGAAAGAATGCTCCGAAACAGAATATTGGATAGAACTTATTATAGAAAGCGGTTATTATCACGATAAAACTTTGCTTGATAAGTGTACGGAAATAAAGAGGATTTTGATTGCTTCTCTCAATACCGCCAAGGAGAATAACAATGGGTAAAATTTATTCTCGTTTTGTGGAATTAAAAAAACAATGTCCTAAAGATTGTTTTATGGATAAAATAGGGCTTGTAAAATTTGAAGATGATAACAAAAAATACGAGATATATTTTACTCGCAAACGCGCAAACAGATATTCTATTATTCACTGTAAAAACAATACGATTGAATGGGAGCAGTTTCCCGTTTTGCCTCGTATAGTGGGCAGAATGTATGGAATACGAGAACCGATTATCAGTCTTGCTCAATCAAAGGACTGTATCAGAATTTTTGTAATTATGGGCAAGCCAAACAGCATCATAGGGCTTGATGAAGGAATTTTTCGTTCGATTCATAAGTATGATGAGAATTATATAAACGTAATGTCGGAAGCGCGGTTCAAAGAACTATAACGCACAGGGGTTCAAGTCCATACGAAAACTCTCCCAAATATCTTTTTCGTCCGACTTTCACAAAACGAAAAGCCTTGAAAACGTTGACTTTCTCAATGTTTTCAAGGCTTTTTTTCATTTTTCGGGAAACCGTTTAGGGTGGTTTAGCCCCTTAAAAGGTGTATTTTTGTGACAAAAGTGGGACATTTTTGTGATGTTTGCGGTAAAATCTGCGGTATTTTTTGCGGTAAATAATGTGTTATGTGTTAAAGTCGGCGTTAAATTCTGCGTTAAATTTGCGTTACACTTTTTGATTAACCTTTATATTGTAAAATAGGTAATTTATAGTGTATAAATTTTTAGTCAAATTTTGGAGCGTGGGTTTCGCCGGTTGCAAAGGCGTTAGGGCCGGGGTCTGACATAGAGAAGTACATCTTTGCTGCCGCTGTCGTGCCGAAATCACGATTTGAGCCTGTTTGCTGCACTTTGTTAAAGGCATCACGGAACATTTGATTGTGTGCTTCCTCACGGTTAAGGAGGAAGTCGATGGTTTCTCTGACCTTTTTATCCTCAATCTGGCGGTAAAGATACTCGTAAACAACCTTTGCTCTCTGCTCGGATGCGATATTGGAAAGCAAATCGGCACAAAGATCGCCAGTCACGGTAACGTAATCTGCCGTCCAAGAATAGCCGGAGGAATTGATAAGTCCCGGGTTGAGTCCAAGAAGAACGTGAGTTTGTACTTCGCCCGCTCCCACCTTTGTTGCGTCAACATCGTGACCATTGAGTAGATTTATCGTCTGTGCCACCATTTCCATATGCCCCAGTTCCTCTGCGGCTATATCGAGGAAAAGATCCTTAATTTCGGGGTCCTTTATTCTGAAACTTTGCGACATATACTGCATAGCCGCTTTAAGTTCGCCGTTACCGCCACCAAGTTGTTCTTGGAGTAATACGGCGTACTGTGGATTAGGTCTTTCGACCGCTACGGGATGAAATAGAATTTTTTCGTGTTTGAACATAAATACCTCCATTTTTGTATTTACGGTTAGTATTTCACACTTAAAATAAACTATACTTAAAATCTTATTACCGCACTGTTTGACCTAAAAATGTCGAAAAATGCCGTCATTTAGAAAACTAAACTGCTCTTTTGAGGTGTATTTTGCCTTTGTTTTATTATATATAGGATAACCATGTTATAAAGTGTTGTGTTTTGTTGTTATTTATGATATAATGTTGTTGGATTAAAATGTTTTGGAGGGGGTTATGATTTATACCGCACTTACCAAAAAGGCCGTAAAATTATGCTTTGATGCACACAAGGAGCAGGTAGATAAAACCGGGTTGCCCTACGTTTTTCACCCATTCCACTTGGCAGAGCAAATGGATGACGAGATATCTGCCGTTTGTGCCTTGTTGCACGACGTGATAGAGGATACAGAATACACCAGTGAGAGTCTTTTGGAAATGGGGTTTCCTCAAGAGGTGCTCGACGTATTAAAACTGCTTACACACGATGAAGCCGTTCCATATATGGATTATGTGAGAAATATAAGCAAAAATCCAATTGCAAAAAAGGTAAAAATCGCCGACCTTATGCATAATAGCGACGTTACACGTTTAGACTCCTTAGACGAATATGCCGTTAGACGAAATCAAAAGTATCAGGAGGCACTTCGTATTTTGCTTGGCTTATTTATTATCAAAAATGGAGTGTTGACAAAAAGGACTGAGCAAAATGGCTCAGTCCTTTTTCCTTTGTTGATTATGCAACCTATAATCATATTCTTTGATATGCGAGTCTTTCGCTACGGTCAGCGAGGTGAATAATGCCACAGTAGGTAAATCCGTTTTTGGCTAGGCTCTTTTGCATGGGGATATTTTCTCGGTGGGTATCGATACGGAGATTTGGGTGGATGGAATAGCAATAGTCGAATATATGACGTATTATGCCCCTGCCCTGCTCTCTCACTGCAACACGGTGTATAACTGCATAGGGGGCGTCCGAGAGCCAGTTTCCATCCTCTATAACACGGTATGTTTCATCTTCGCCTATGCGAAAATAAAATACTGCGAGAATTTTGTCGCCCTCGGTAATAGTGTACAAATCTCCTTCCTTTATGTCCTTCTCTATCTGTTCTATGGGCGGATAGGTGTCACCCCATTGGTCTTTGTTTCCACTCTCTTTCATAAACCTGCGTGCAAGTGAGTAAATCTCGGATATTTGGTCAAGGTCTTTTGACTCGGCTTTTACAATTTCCATATTTGTTCCTTATAATTTGGGTTTCGTTATTTTTGTATTGTTATACCACAAATATGGCTAATAGTCAAGGGGTTTACTTTTAGTGGCTGCCAAAATTATGTTTATGCCTACTTTAACTTATAGATAATCACCTTTTAATTAGTTATTATCCCATAAATGATTTTTTGTCATAAATGCTTGATATTCTAAAATCATTGTGCTATACTTTAATTGACACTAAAATTATACAAGGAGATACCCCTATGAAAAGACTGATTTCACTTTTACTCGCAGTATGTATGGCTCTTTCTCTTGTTATTATGCTTGCCGGATGTGGCGGTGGAAACAACGCTTGGCAGGAATATCTTGGTGCTAAAGACTGGAACGTTCCCGCTTATGAAAATGAGGTAGAAACCATCGATGGCACCATAGGGCTGAACAAGGACGGCTATTCTCTCAAAGGTACGCTAGGAGTACGGGGAAGAGGTTATGGCGAAACATTCACGGCTAATATGTTAGATAAGATGAGCCACGCACAGGCTACCGACGGCGTTACAGACGATAAATACGACGATATGAGGTACATAACCTACTTGGCAACCTATGGTGCGAAAAATAACACCCTTTATGTCGAGGTAAGTTCCTATCATTATTACACTATTCTAAAAGAAGACCTGAACGGTATGATCGAGGGCGAGGACGGCTTCGGATTTTCAGGCACTTGCTTAACTCTAAGATTTGATATGAGCAACTATTTTGTAAATGGAGAACTTACCGCCGAGGATATCACCGAGAATAGCGACTTTGATATGTCATTGATTGCTCGCAACTCCACCGGTATTGCAGGAGATACAAAATATACCGATCGTAATACCGAATGGGACTCTCAGGCTTTGGATAATATCATTCATTCTATTAACGAAACGGTTAAGATTATTGAGAAGCATATAAAGAACAACCCTGTATAAACGAAAAAGGACAGAGAACGTAAATGAAGTGAATCCCAAAAGTTAGACACTTTTGGAGGTGCATATCAAAAACGCTCTCTGTCCTTTTGTTATTGGTATGTAAGATTATATTTAATTGGGATTGTCTTTTGCGGTGTTGTAAGAAGCGATTAACAGTCTTATTATATTACCGCACGGTTTTTCTATTGTTATTATATCATAAATTCGTTTGTTTTTCGAGTGAAATATTCGGCGTTGCCGAATGTGAAATAATTCACTCTGTGAATTGTGAAATATTACTCCTTCGTCGCAACGTGAAATGAAATAAATCCCCTCACACGCCGCAGGCGTATTTCACGCACGAAGTGCATTTCACAAATCCCGAAAGGGATTTATTTCGTTGAAAAA
>JAZUPL010000098.1:0-14121 GCA_045605175.1 Eubacteriales bacterium
AACCGAATAAAAACACCGAAGTGTTGTATTACGCAGCACCTCGGTTGTGTTTTTTACAATTTTGAAGAAAATTAAGGTTGAAAACCACCGGTTTTATTCATTTTATGGTGTTTTTATTCTATCGCCGTTTCCTCGCTCGCCCTACTTTTGTACGGCTATCGCTCGTCAGCCGACGATTTCTGCTCTAAATCAAGCGAGCCCCAAAGGCGCTTCGCACTAAGAATTCAGATTTTTTGCCCCAAAAGTCCAAAAACCCTTGGTTCATCTAAATTCTTAATGACTCAGCCCCTTTTTATCCATTACGAAAGCAATGTCATAGACGCTCGCCGGCTCGCTATTCCGTCGCTCCTCTCCTTACATCAACCGCAGGTTGTATCACTTTCGCAATGATGATATACAACAAAAGATCCTATCTTCCAAGAGTTTTTGTGTCTTTGGTAGATGGGCTCTTTTCTTTGTATAAGGATAACGGATGAATAGAGTATCGAGCGAACATATCGTGGAGTGAAAAACGAGTTGATTAATATGAAAATATGTAAGTAGTCGTTTTTGACAATACAGCATTTTTGCAAGATTTATTGAAAAGTCAAAAAAAGACCACAAAAGTTGTCACAAACGACTATGCAAATGCCGAATCGTATGCTATAATAGTAGCAAAGATGTTTGTGGAGGAACATACAATGGCTACACCCCAAAAATGGGCAAGAATTAATTTTTCACCCTGTCTGCCTATTGGCGACAACAACTCAAGAATTACAGGCTGCGAGAAGCACATATTGCTTTCGCGAACAGCGGCAGTAGAGGGTGCGGTGTTGCTGAAGAACGACAACTCTCTTCTCCCCCTTAAGCACGGAAGCAGGGTGGCGATTTTTGGAAACGCACAAATTGACTATGTCAAGGGTGGCGGCGGCAGCGGAAACGTTTACTGCGAATATGTGAGAAATATCTACGAAGGGCTTAAAGAAAAAAAGGAGAAGGTGGAGATTTTTGACCCACTTTCTCTCTACTATAAAAACTGCGTTGAAACTTTATACAAGGCCGGACAGCACATTGGTATGCTCACAGAGCCAGAGATTCCCACAGATCTTCTTAGCGCGGCAAAGGAGTTTACCAATACGGCAATTGTAACTATTAATCGCTACTCCTCCGAGGATCAAGATAGAAGAAACGACGGAACCGATGCCTATTTTGTTCTTAGCGATGAAGAAAAACGTATGGTCGAGGTTGTATGCGACAACTTTGGTAATGTTATAGTCATTCTTAACACGGGTGCTATGATAGACACGTCCTGGTTCTACCACAACGAAAAAATTTCCTCTGCTCTTATGGCGTGGCAAGGTGGAATGGAGGGCGGTCTGGCAATTGCCGACATTCTTGTTGGTGACGCAAACCCGTCAGGCAAACTGGTTGACACCTGTGCAGGCAGTTTTGAGGACTATCCGTCCTCGGAGGGCTTCCACGTATCTAAAGACTATGTTAAATATACAGAGGATATTTTTGTCGGCTATCGCTATTTTGAAACTATACCAGGCAAAAAGTCCTGTGTAACCTACCCCTTTGGCTTTGGTCTTTCCTATACCACCTTTGAGTTTTTGAGCCTCTCGGCAGTAGCTGTTGGGGGCAAAATAATAGTGAGCGTAGAGATTAAAAACACGGGTTCTCGCAGAGGCAAGGAGGTTGCACAGGTATACTTTTCCGCACCTCGCGGAAAAATCACCAAACCCCTGCTCCAGTTGTGTGCGTTTGCCAAAACCAAACTTCTCGACCCTGGTGAGAGCGAAACTCTGGTTATGTCTTTTGATATCTCGGATATGGCGTCCTATGACGATATAGGCCAGGTGCAAAAATCCGCTTACGTTCTGGAAGTAGGCGGATACAAGATTTTCGTCGGCAATTCGGTACGCAATCTTAAAGAACTTGAGTATAAGTATGTTATATCGGAAAACATAATAACCGAACAACTGACTGAATACTGCACGCCTGAGAGGCTTGGGAAACGGCTTAACGAGAATGGCGAATACATATATATACCGGACAGAACACCCGTCAGAAAGGAATTTCCCGTTGACTACGAGTGCCCACTTAGAATTCCCGAGTCGGACAATGATATTAAACCCTTCATCGATGTTTATAATGGGAAAATTTCGCTCGATGATTTTATCGCCCAGCTAACAGACGAAGAGCTTATGAGTCTTCTTATAGGCAAACCACGTAGCGGAGTAGCAAACACCGACGGTATGGGAGGGCTTAAAAAGTACGGTATTCCCACTCCTATGACCGCCGACGGACCTGCGGGTGTGCGAATTTATTCTGCTACGGGAATAAGGACCACCGGCTTCCCTGTCGCAACAATGATAGCCTGCACTTGGAACACCGACCTTATGGAAGAGATAGGCAGAGCGGGTGCGCTCGAAATGAAGGAAAATAACCTCTCCATATGGCT
This sequence comes from Eubacteriales bacterium, assembly GCA_045605175.1. Lineage (GTDB taxonomy): Bacteria > Bacillota > Clostridia > Oscillospirales > CAG-272 > UBA1740. Next base: position 2,444 of record JAZUPL010000098.1, read on the forward strand.
AACACCTGCTCTCAACATTCACAGAAGCCCTCTTTGCGGAAGAAACTTCGAGTATTTCTCCGAGGACCCGCTTGTTTCGGGCAAGATGGCTGCAGCCAAGGTGCGAGGTATTCAGTCCGTGGGCATAGCAGCAACCCTAAAGCACTTCGCGTGCAATAACAAGGAAACTAATCGCAGAGAGTCGGATTCGATAGTTTCCGAGCGTGCGATACGAGAAATATACATAAGGGGCTTTGAAATTGCGGTTAAGGAAGCAAAACCGAAGTTGATTATGACCTCATACAACATAATTAATGGCGTTCGCGCCTCCGAGAATGCCGAACTTATCACGGGTATTTTACGAGGAGAGTGGGGATACGAGGGTCTAATCACCACAGACTGGTGGAACACCGCTTCCCCCTCTGCCGAAAAGATTGCAGGAAACGATATCCGTATGCCTTCAACGCGTAATGAAGGCGATACCGAGCCGGATAACGGGATAATAGAGGGGGTCGACAGAAACCATCTCGCCGCCTGTGTAAAGCGTTTGCTTTCGCTTATTCTTTGGCTTGAGTAACAAAGGCTCTTTGGCTTCTGATTAACGGATTTATTTTCTTCTCTTGTGACACGCTGAAGATTTCATCCTGAGGCGAAGTATTTCTGTAAAGTTTTCTCGCTTTGGTGCAAAAGCATTGATTTTTACTATAAAATATAATATAATTTCTTAAAGATATATTATTTTGAAAGGACAACTATGGAATTATGTAATCTATCGGTGATACGAAGCCTTATGAATGAGGCGGGTATAACCTTTCGCAAGGAGTTTGGTCAAAACTTCTTGATTAACCGAATAATTCCCGAAGATATAGCCGACAACTGCACCGACAACCCGGACTCTATGATTCTTGAAATAGGCCCCGGTATTGGTTGTCTTACACAGGAGCTCGCTATTAGATACCACAATGTCGTGGCGGTGGAAATAGACCGAGGTCTTATCCCGATTCTTGAAAAGACCTTGGCAGAATACGACAACATAACCGTAATCAATGAGGATATTATGAAGATCGACCTCGCCTCGCTCATCGAAAAATACTCGGGCGGACGACCTGTTTCGGTATGCGCAAATCTTCCCTATTATATCACCACCCCCATACTAATGTATCTTCTTGAATCGGGTGTAAAGTTTTCATCTATAACGGTAATGATACAAAACGAGGTTGCGAGCCGACTTGTAGCAAAGCCGGGAAGCAGTGACTACGGTGCAATTACCGCAGTGCTTGGATATTACGGTAGTGTGAGAAAACTGTTTAAGGTATCGGCGGGCTCTTTTACCCCTGCGCCCAAGGTTGATAGCGCCGTGGTCCGCATAGACCTCTATAAAGAGCCCGTTTTTAGACCGAAAAACGAAAAACTATTCAGAAATCTGATAAAATTTGCCTTTGAGATGCGTCGAAAGACCTTGGTAAATGCTATCTCGGCAAAACTCCCCTACTCCAAAGAGCAGATTGTAGATGCTCTTTCAAAAATGGGGCTATCCGAAACCGTCAGAGGCGAGAGGCTATCAACCGAACAGTTTGTTACACTCTCCGACCTGCTTGCTTAATTAGTTAAAGGCGGTTGTTTTAGAAAAACGGATGCGTGAGCATCCGTTTTTCTTTGCCTTGTATTAGCCTATTCAAGACAGTTTTCTTATAAATCTACGTATAAAATCGAATAGAAGCACCACCGATGCGAGCAATATTACTGCGCTAAACTCGGCAAGTGTCAAGGGGGCGCTACGGAACAAAGAACCACCAAAGTAGATTATCAATACCTGAATTGCACTAATAAACAGCATTATAAATATAAATGGTTTGTTTTTGCCGATGTTTGATAAAATAAAGAGTCTTTCACACCTGGCGCTAAGACAATTAAATAGCCCTGAGAAAATAAACAAAGCATAAAAGGCGCTCATATGATGCGATGATTCAAGGAAGAGCGAGGGAAAAACATTAAAACGAAGAAATACAACCATAAGTGCGAGCGTAAAACAACCGTTTAGTAAAATATGAGATATAGTATCACGGTCAATAATAGGCTCATCACGGCGTTTTGGTTTTTCTTTCATATAATATGAAAGCGGCGCTTCTCCTGCGAATGCCATACCACCGAGCGTATCCATAATTATATTAACCCAGAGCATTTGAATTATGGTAATCGGCGTATCGACTCCTATGAATGGCCCTAAAAGTGTAATTCCACAGGCTGCAAAATTCATTATAAGCTGAAAACAGATAAACTTCCTTATCGACTTAAAAATCGTTCTGCCGTATAAAATTGTTTTTGCTATTGCAGATATGCTATCGTCAAGTATAACTATATCCCCTGCACTCTTGGCGATATCTGCCCCACTGCCCATGGCAAATCCCACGTCGGCAAGTTTGAGCGACGGGGCATCGTTGATACCGTCACCCGTCATTCCAACTACAAGATTAAGTTCCTGACTAAGGCGGACAAGGCGGCTCTTATCCCTTGGCAAGGCTCTGGAAACAACACGAAGCGAGGGTATTATATTTCTCAGTTCATCATCGCTCATTTGACGCAGGGTTTCTCCGTCGAGGGCGATATGCCCTGCCCCGTGTTTATAAAATCCGCATTCCTCGGCAATGCTTGTCGCGGTATCAAGATTATCGCCCGTGACCATAACAATCTGTATTCCTGCGCTCAAAATGTCTGCTACCGCATTTTTAACCCCTGAGCGAAGTTTATCCCTCAGGACGAGGAGCGAGATAAATACTAACTCTCCGTCGCCAAAGTTTACCGCAACGGCAAGCACTCTTTCGCCACGGGAGAGCGCCTCTTTATACATTTTATAAACTCTTGAGAGGTCGCTGACATACTTATCACCGTTTTCGCCAAGCGCATATCTGCACCGTGAGAGAATAAGTTCCGCCGCGCCCTTTATAATAGTAACCTTGTCGGAAAAGGTAACCGAGGAATATTTCAGTTCGCTTGAAAACGGTACTTTCTCTAAAACCTCGGGAATTGAAAATTTGGACGCTTCACGTGTGGAGAAAAACTCTCTTATCGCTCTGTCTGTTGAATTACCTCCTACTATTCCCTTTTCTGTCCTCTCGGTGTCGGTATTATATTCACTACTTAGATAAAGATATTTATATATACTGCTTGATGTGGCAAGGGTTGCCGTGTTTCGATATACTCCCTTGTCGGTGACAACTCTATCGAGGGATAATTGCCCCTCGGTTAAGGTTCCTGTTTTGTCGGTAAACAATATGTTAAGCGAACCTGCCGTTTCAATGCCTACAAGTTTTTTTACTAAAATATTATCGGCTATCATTCGTCGCATATTCATAGATAAAACGACGGTTATCATCATCGGTAACCCTTCGGGCACGGCAACTACCACAACGGTTATCATAAGCGTCAGGGCGTGTATAAGAGTAGCACCCAAGGTTTTTATATCGCTGAGTGATTTTAATATTAACTGTGTATTAAATGCGTTGTCAACAACGAGAGTGTTAAACAGATAGATAAGCCCCACTATTAATGCTATAACATATCCAAGTTTGCTTATCTGCCCTGCAAGTTTGCCAAGGCGAAGTTTTAGCGGGCTTACCCTTGTTTGTTCCTGGACGTCACCTGCAACCATACCGTAGTAGGAAGCAGCACCGACTCTTTCTACACGCATAACCGCATTTCCGCGAGTAATTATAGAGCCTCGAAAAACACGAGCCTCGTCGCTTAAATCCCAACTGTGAGGCTTGCCAACTCTTTTGAACACTTCCTCATTCTCGCCATTCAGAGCAGATTGGTCGCTTGACAGTTCTCCCTCTATTATTCTGCCGTCTGCCTGTATTTTCTCGCCTGCCGATAGTAGAACTATATCGCCTACTACAAGCTCTGATGCATCTATTTCTACCGTTTTGCCGTCCCTTTGTACCCGTACCTTTGCATTCCTCGCTTCTGCCTCAATCTTTGCAAACGCCCTCTCGCTTCCAAACTCGGATACGGTGGACACAAGAGTAGCAACTAAAATTGCCGCAACTATACCGAAAACCTCGACAAGATTACAGTTTCCAAAGGTAAAAAGCACTTCAAGGCCTAAGGCAAAAAGCAAAATTTTTATAATAGGGTCAGACAGGTTTTCAAAGAAACGCCTGACTATCCCCTTGGTTTTCTGTCTTGATAGCGAGTTGTCTCCGTGAAGTCGTCTTGACTCTTTTACCTCGCTCTCTGTAAGTCCACGCTCTTTTATCTGCATATTTTTACACTCCTTCACTTTGTCCTAATGATATATATGCCATAAACAAAGTAAAAATAACAAATAAAGAGGTAAAAGGAAAGAGTCGAGCGTATGCTCGACTCTTAAGAAACCCGCATGGGCCGTGTAAGGTAATTTTTAACCCGGGTTTACCAGGGTGGTGTCCTCTCTTTTTCTTTGCGCTTCCAACGTCCGATTGGGGAAGGTATAAAAACAGTTCCCGTCGGGAGGCCTGCATCCCGTAAAAAGAAGTCCGGACTCCTATTATCAGTGTGTCGGTCCAAATATCACAATATCACGAACCCCGCAGGAAGAAAATTAATTTTCGTCGTACTCGACCTCATTGAAGAGCAGATCGTTGAAGTAATCCTCAACCTTCTCGAACTCCTCATCGTCATCAATTGTTTCAAAGAAGGTATCCTCGCCCTCGTTGCGACCGCGAAGTATAACGTACTCGTCGCCTTCCTCATCGGTGGGGACAAGTGCATAATAATCGAAGTCATCAATTGTCACTCTGGCATAGAGCTCAAATTCGTGCTCCTCGCCTGTTTCCTCGTCAGTGAGAGTCATAAAATAACCCTCTTCTTCGTCGATAAGTTCTTCTCTTTCTATATCAGCCATTTTCTTTCTCCTTTATTATTATATTTCGATTTTAATATATTATGTATCTTTTGTCAAGCATTTTAGAGAATATCCGATAATATCGAATTGCTTAGATAAAATCCCTTTGTAGTTAAGGAAATGCTATCTCCCTCTTGCCTCATAAGTCCAAGCGAGATATACCTCTTTATTTTACTTTCTCTCCCCTCAAAAAACGAAGAGCCAAAACGGGCATAATATTCAGGCAAATCAATTCCCTGTGAAAGACGCAAACGCATCATAGCATATTCGAACATTTCATCCTCTCTATCTATGGGAGTAACGTCCACCTTTGTAAAGGGGTTAGCAAGATATTCCTCGAGTGAACGTGTATTGCCGTAGCGCCTACCACCGTAATAGGAATATGCGGCAGCACCAAGACCTATATACTCGCTATCCGTCCAATATTTTAGGTTATGCCTGCTCTCTTTTCCCACGCGTGCATAATTAGATATTTCGTAATGCTTGTACCGTTTGGCAGAGAGTAATTCGTCACACAGGTAATACATATCAAACTCTGTATCTTCGTCGGGAATAGGCAGTGTATCTTTCATATCAAAGAAGGGAGTGCCTTCCTCTACTATTAGCCCATAGGCGGAGATGTGTTCAGGCGAGAGAGAGGCAACCTTTTCTACCGTTGCTCTAAAACTTTCTGTCGTTTGCTCTGGAATTCCATACATTAAATCAACGCTTATGTTATCAAATCCCGCCTCGCGAAGAAGGTTGTAGGAATCGAGAAAATCGTCGAAAGTGTGTATTCTGCCTAAAAATTTCAGTTCGTTTTCGTGAATTGACTGCAAGCCTATACTAACTCGGTTTACCCCGAGCCTGGCGGCCGTTTTCATCCAACGCTCTGTCAGAGTGCCGGGATTTACCTCAACGGTGAACTCGGTATCTTTAGCAAAATTAAAACTGTCAAAGAGCCCAGCAACCAATCTTTCAAGTTCGGGTGGGGGTAACAAACTCGGCGTTCCTCCGCCGAAATATAGGGTGTCAAAAAACTCCGTTTCCTTGACGGAATAGCCCTTTGCCTCTTCCAAAAGCTTATCGACATAGGCGCTCATCAAATCCTCTTTGCCCGAAAAGGAACAAAAGTCGCAATACCGACATTTGCTCACGCAAAAAGGAATATGAACATATAATCCCTTATTTGTCATCATCAAGCCTAAGAACCGCCATAAACGCCTCGGGAGTAACCTCGACGCTACCGAGTTTACGCATCTTCTTTTTACCCTCTTTTTGTTTTTCAAGCAGTTTCTTTTTACGGGTGATGTCACCGCCATAGCACTTGGCAAGAACGTCCTTACGCATAGCCTTAACCGTTTCTCTGGCTATGATTTTTGATCCTACTGCCGCCTGAATGGGTATTTCAAAGAGTTGGCGAGGAATATTTTCCTTGAGTTTCTCTGCTATTCTTCTCGCTCTTGCATAGGCTCTGTCCTCGAACACTATAAAAGAGAGGGCATCGACTACCTCACCGTTTAGCATAAAGTCAAGCTTTACAAGTTTTGAAGGCTCGTAACCCTTTAGTTCATAGTCAAGAGAAGCATAGCCCTTTGAACGGCTCTTAAGAGCATCAAAGAAATCGTATATAATCTCGTTAAGGGGTAATTCGTAAATAAGTTCTACCCTATCCGTGTCAAGATATTTCGTATCTATATATATACCGCGTCTATCCTGACAAAGATTCATAATTCCACCTAAATAATCGGTGGGGGTTATAATAGACGCCTTCATAATAGGCTCATAGGAGGTGTCTATTTCGTCGGGTGATGGGAACATAGAGGGGTTGTCTATCATTACCGTTTCGCCGCTACGCAGTTTTACCTTATAAATAACCGATGGAGCCGTGGTGATAAGGTCGAGATTGAACTCCCTCTCAAGTCTTTCCTCAATAATTTCCATATGAAGAAGACCTAAGAATCCACAACGGAAGCCAAATCCAAGAGCAACCGATGTTTCCGGCTCGAATACCAAGGAGGCATCGTTAAGTTGAAGTTTTTCAAGTGCCTCACGAAGGTCGCCGTATCGTGCGCCGTCGGCAGGATATATGCCCGAATAAACCATAGGATGCACATCACGGAAGCCCGGCAGAGGCTCGTCAGCACCACTCGTGGCAGAGGTTACGGTATCGCCCACACGCGTGTCACCAACCGTCTTAATAGAAGCGGTAATATAACCGACCTCACCTGCGGATAGGCTCTGGCACTTATTTAGGCCAAAGGGCTCCATTGTACCGACCTCGACTATATCAAACTCGCTTCCTCCTGCCATGAGGCGAATACGGTCACCCGCCTTCACAGTACCGTCAAATACACGGATATAAACCACTACTCCAAGGTAGGAGTCATAGTGAGAGTCGAATATCAAAGCCTTTAAGGGCTTGTCCGGGTCGCCCGTGGGACAAGGAATGTCACGGACTATCATTTCGAGCATATTCTCAATATTTAATCCATTTTTAGCAGAAACGGCGGGACAATCCTCGGCGGGAATACCGATAATGTCCTCGATTTCCTTTCTCGCCCCCTCGATATCCGCACTCGCAAGGTCTATCTTGTTTATTACGGGTAAAATCTCAAGGTTGTTGTCTATGGCGAGATAGGCGTTGGCAAGCGTCTGTGCCTCGACTCCCTGTGTCGCATCTACAACGAGCAAAGCCCCCTCGCAAGCCTGCAACGAGCGAGAAACCTCGTAACCAAAGTCCACGTGACCGGGGGTATCTATAAGGTTGAAGATGTAATCCACACCGTCCTTTGAGCGGTAATTAAGTCTTACAGCCCTCGCCTTTATAGTTATGCCCCTCTCACGCTCAAGATCCATATTGTCGAGGATTTGCTCCTCCATATCTCTGACGGCAACCGTCCTGGTTTTTTCAAGAATACGGTCTGCCAGGGTTGATTTGCCGTGGTCGATATGTGCTATAATTGAAAAATTCCTAATAAATTGCTGTTTGTCTGTCACTTTATTATCCTACTTAAAATTTAGGTTTAGACCTCTGTCATTTTTTTAGCATCAACTGCGTACTTTTCACACTTGCTTTCAAGCAACGCACTGTCACTATCATGGGCAAGAATGTAAATCTTAATCTTAGGCTCTGTACCAGAGGGACGAACTATAATCTTGTCATCGTTTACAAGAGTGTAGTAGAGTACGTCTGATGTGGGTTGACCTGTTGGCTCTTCAATGCCACACTCGACACAAAGAACAGTTCCCTTCTTGTAGTCGCCTATATTCTTTACCTTCGCACCGCCAAAAGAAGTGGGGGCACAGTCACGAAGCGACTGCATAATTCTCTTTCTCTTCTCTATTCCGTCAAGGCCCTCCATATAAATATCGATAACCTTTTCACGGTAATATCCGTACTTTTCATAAAGACCTGCAAGAGCGTCCGAGAGAGTCATACCCAGTTTCTTGTAATACGCTGTCATCTCAAGAATCATCATAGATGCACCAACCGCATCCTTATCTCTTGCGTAAGTGCCGAGTAGATATCCATAGGACTCCTCAAAACCGAGAACAAATCCCTCGCTCTTGCCCGCCTTCTCATAATTTTTGATAACCTCACCGATAAACTTAAATCCTGTGAGAACATCGTGAAGTTTTATTCCGTTGTCTTCTGCAATTTTATACGCCATATCGGTAGAAACTATACTCTTTACACAATATGCTCCCTCGTCAAGTTTGCCAAGAGCACGGCGCTGTGTAATAGCATAATCAAGCAGAAGCGCACCCATCTGGTTGCCCGAAATGGTGGCAAAAGAGCCGTCGGGAGTTCTTGTCATAACGCCCACACGGTCGGAGTCGGGGTCGGTGGCAATAACCAGGTCAGAGCCAACGTTGTTGGCGATTTCTATACCCTCTGTAAAAACATCGGCGTATTCGGGATTAGGCTTTTTAACCGTGGGGAAATTGCCGTCTGCTCCCATTTGACTCTCTACAGTATAGAGATGTTTAAGACCTACTCTTCTAAACACCTCGGGAACAAGGACTCTGCCTGCTCCGTGGAGGGGGGTATAGACAACCTTAAGCGAGTCTGCAACCTCACGCACCGCATCGGGGTTTATCGCAGTTTTAAGAACTGCATCAAGATATTTCTCGTCAAATTCCTTGCCGAGAATAGTGATAATACCATCTTTAACGGCAGTATCAAAGTCTGCAAGGCCCGACATATCAAGGCAATCGAACTTTTCCCGCTCGGCAGAAACTACCTTTGCCTGCTCGGGAGCGAGTTGCGCTCCGTCCTCCCAATATGCCTTGTAACCGTTGTATTCCTTGGGATTGTGGGAAGCGGTAATGTTAATACCCGCAAGAGCACCCGTTTCTCTAACCGCATAGGAGAGTTCGGGGGTGGGACGCAGGTCATCAAAGATATAAACCTTAATACCCGCACCTGCAAGAACTCTGGCACTTATCAGGGCAAACTCACGAGAATTGTTTCTCGAATCATAGGCTATGGCAACGCCACGCTCCTTGCCTCCCTCTGCCTCAACGAGGGCTGCAATACCTCTGGTGGTCTGGGCTACGGTGTAAATATTCATACAACCAATGCCCATATACATAGTAGAACGAAGTCCTGCAGTACCAAAATCCATAGGCGAGCCAAAGCGAAGTTCTTTTGCCTCCTCGTCGGTGGCTATTGAAGCGAGTTCTCTCTTCTCTGCCTCTGTAAGAATAGGGGAATTAAGCCATTTTTCAAATTCTTTTTGGTAATTGCTCATAAATTTATCCTCCGCATTATTAAACAGATTCTGCCGCTTCAATAAGCGCGGTAGCAAGTTGGTCAGGACAGGAAGTAGGCTTGAAGCCACACTTTATACCCTTAAGTCTTGAAATTGCCTCATCAACCTTCATACCCTTGACAAGTGCCGCAACGCCTAAGGTGTTTCCAGCACAACCACCGACAAACTTACATTCGGTAATTACGCCGTCCTCCACGTCAAGAACTATCATACGGGAGCAGGTGCCTTTAGTTTTGTATTCAATGTGTTTTGTCATATTATCCTCCAAAAATTATTCAAGATTAAGATACATACCAACAGGTGTAAAATCCGAAACAAAAAGTGCTAAATACACAAAGAGATCAACAAATGAGCCATTTTCTTCCCTGATAAGAAGATCGATAAACCTCTCGCCCTCTCCATCAGAGAAAAAGGAAACCGTATCTATACGGTACAAACTCATACCAAAGAGAGGAAGGGATGAAAGCAACTGTGCAAGGTGGGAAAAGGAATCTTCACCAAGCCTAAGTTCCAGATACCTCTCGTCATCCTCACCTCGACGAGGAACAGTAAAATATTTTGATAAAAGAGCGTATTTCAGTTCAGCATTGCCGTCCAAACCAAAGACCGGTGTAACACCGTTTATCTTTAGGTCGTTTCGGTATATAAGTTCGGCAACCGTGTGAAGTCGAACCCCTCCATTTTCTTCAAAGGGGAGTAAACAATATCCATTTTCACCCGAACTTACCGCCAAGACGGAATCGCGAATAGACACCGAATAGGCTACCCTCGGCTTTGAAAAGCCTTCGGCAAAAACGGTGTATGCCTCGTCCGACAACGCATTCTTTACATACACGACACTCTCTTCCCTCTCACCAGTCGGAAGAAAATCCCTCTCGGCTATTGGAAACTCACTCTCGCGAGCAATCCGAACAAATTCGCGACAAAGTGCAACCCTGTCAAATCCCTCTATCAAGGATAACGAGGAATATACAAACATTTTGTTTTCGGCGGAAATCAAATCCGAAACAGGGTATTCTCCAAGCGAAAAACCAGTCAATAAAAGCGAAAGAATTTCGTTAGTTTCGACACCCCTCTGGCGCAGATTTATCGCATAATCGAGCATAGCCTGTGCTATATCACAGATTTCAAGCGTCCTCTGTTCTAATATAGTACAATAATCATTAGTCAATCGGTTGAGGTTTTTCGCATTAACCGAATCGGGTACAATTACAAATTCGTCCAAGTCAAGCCTCTTTAAATAATATTCTATAAATATTATACAATATAATAAAATAAAATACAATAATAAAATTTATCTTTTAGGATATTTTTTTCGCAAAATACTCTTGACAACATATCCCATGTTGTGTATAATAATAAATGCTTTACTTAAAGCACCATCGCCGGTATGGTGGAATTGGCAGACGCGTCGGACTCAAAATCCGAAGGTAGCAATACCGTGTCGGTTCGACCCCGACTACCGGCACCAAAAAAACAGAAGTGCAGTTTACTGTGCTTCTGTTTTTTTCGTATTGGCTAAAGGGTCGAACCGTCCAAGCTTTGCTTGGATACAGCATCGCCAACAAAAAGCACACTTAAATGAGAGCTCCGCGATGCGTAGGTTCTGACCCCGACTACCGGCACCAAAAAAAACAGAAGTGCAGTTTACTGTGCTTCTGTTTTTTCGTATTAGCTAAAGGGTCGAACCGTCCAAGCTCTGCTTGGATAGAGTGTCGCCAAGCAAAAGAACGCTTATATCAAACTCCCGCGACACGTAGGTTCTGACCCCGACCATCAACATTAAAGAGTGGCAGTTTACTGTGCTTCTGTTTTTTTCGTATTAGCTAAAGGGTCGAACCGTCCAAGCTCTGCTTGGATAGAGTGTCGCCAAGCAAAAGCACGCTTATATCAAACTCCCGCGACACGTAGGTTCTGACCCCGACTACCCACATTAAGCATATTGTAGTGATAGCTTGCTGTTGCTCTATTTTTTTACATTTAGCCCATGACTAGTGGAGCTATAATAGCTCCTTGACCTCTGCAATGACATGCATGATATAAGTCGGAGGCCAAGCGGT
>JAZUPL010000099.1:0-5169 GCA_045605175.1 Eubacteriales bacterium
TCCCCTGACATGATGGGTATTGTTGGCCGTCTGGGTCGTATCCTTGGTCCGCGTGGCCTGATGCCCAACCCCAAGGCCGGTACCGTTACTCCCGACGTAGCTCGTGCTGTTAAGGAAGCTAAGGCTGGTAAGATCGAGTATCGTCTTGACAAGACCAACATCATCCACTGCCCTCTTGGCAAGGTTTCCTTCGGCGCAGCGAAGCTTATCGAGAACTTCAACACTCTCGTTGGCGCTGTTATCAAAGCTAAGCCCGCTGCTGCTAAGGGCCAGTACATCAGATCCTGTGTAGTTGCTACTACCATGGGCCCTGGTATCAAGGTTAATTACGCAAAGCTTTCTTAATCTTTATTGATTATAAAAACCGCAAGCACTTCGGTGCTTGCGGGTTTCTTTTTCTTTATTATATAATATTTAATATGTAGTTAAATTATTACCCTCAATGAAATTTATTATATAACTGATGAAATTTTTAATTATGCCAATGAACATCCGTAAGAGGACGGATATACATATCTCTGAATGCTATGGCAACACAAGCACCGTAAATCCTCTTTGCACCAAGACCACGCAAAAGCATTGCGCATTTACCCATAGAAGCACCGGTGGTAACTACATCATCTACTAATATTACTTGCTTGCCTGAGAGGTCTATTTTCCCAAGATAACTTATTGATGGGTTATTTAATCTTTCGATGCCCCTCGTTGACTTTTGTTCATTTTTGCTATTTGATCTTGTTGTACGGAGAAACTTGATGCCAAGATTTTTGGCAACTCGTTTTGCAAGTTCTTCTGCATGGTCATAGCCGAATTCTGTTATTGCACTCGGTCTTCTTGGCACGTTTGTGACAACAAAACTATCTTCCCTGCCCTGTGTATCGACCATTCTTGTAATAGCATCGGTAAGTTCCCGTGAGAGATAATCAAACACATCTCTTCTGTTGCTTTGTTTGAGCGCGTAAATTAAATAGTTTGAAGGTAAATCATCTCTTTGAGGTTTGTATCTAAAGAGTTTTGCAAGATTTCTTACATAATGTCTATTTAGATACGATGCAGTACAAGTACACTCGGAAAGAACCAATGAGCATCTTGAGCAGTTAGTTTTAAGGTGATCTTTATGCTTTATTAAACATTTAGGACATAGGCATTTGTCAATAAAATCTAATCTTTCTCCACAACAAACGCAGGTGGGGACGGAAAGATAATAAAAAAATCTATCAATTATATCTTTAATCATATTTTAGTAAAAAACCGGCAAAAGCCGGTTTTTATAGTTTTACTTTTTTGGGAAACTATCCTTTAATCCAACAATACGGTTGAATGTATTTTCGTGCTTTGTATCCTTGACAAAGTAACCGGTACGAACAAACTGGAATCTCTCGCCCGCCTCTGAGTCTGCAAGCATAGGCTCAACCTTACATCCCTCAAGTCTTACGACAGAGGAGGTGTTCAGATAATCGTCGTAGGTCTTATCTTCGGGAATATCAGAAGTATTTTCGATGTCAAAGAGATAGTCGTAAAGCATAACGGTTGTGTCAGCGGCATAGGTCGAGGAAAGCCAATGAATTGTTCCCTTTACCTTTCTGCCGTCTGTGGGCATTCCATTACCGGTTTCAAGGTCGGCGGTACATCGGATTTCGGTAACATTTCCGTCCTCATCCTTGATAATCTCGTTGCATCTAACGATATACGAACCCATAAGACGAACTTCACCGTCAGGCTTCATTCTGAAGAACTTGGGCGGAGGAACTTCTGCAAAATCGTCAGAGTCGATATAGAGTTCTCTTGTAAAGGGTACTTTTCTAGTGCCGCACTCAGGGTGACTGGGGTTGTTAGGCAAATCGAAATATTCAACCTTGTCCTCTGGATAGTTTGTTACAACAACCTTTATAGGGTGTAAAATTGCAATCCTTCTTTGTGCTGTGTCGTTAAGTTCTTCCCTTATGCAGTGTTCAAGCAGTTCGTAGTCAACGACACTGTAAGTCTTTGCTACACCTGCACGGGCAACAAAATCGAAGATAGAAGCAGGGGTGTAACCGCGGCGACGAAGACCGCAAAGCGTTGGCATTCTTGGGTCATCCCAACCGTCAACGAGTCCTTCCTCGACGAGTTTGCGAAGGTATCTCTTGGACATAACAGTGTGCGTTACGTTAAGCCTTGCGAACTCGCGTTGCTTTGGCTTGCTCTCAAATCCAAGATTTTCCACAACCCAGTTGTAAAGAGGTCTATGGTTTTCAAACTCTATCGAGCAGAGCGAATGAGTAATCCCCTCAAGTGCGTCCTGAATAGGATGAGCATAGTCGTAGAGAGGATAAATGCACCACTTGTTGCCTTGTCTGTGATGGTCGATATGAACAATACGGTATATCGCAGGGTCGCGAAGGTTCATATTAGGAGATGCCATATCAATCTTGGCACGCAGAGTTTTAGTGCCGTCTGCAAACTCACCATTTCTCATTCTCTCAAAGAGGTCGAGGTTTTCCTCCACGGATCTGTCACGGTAAGGGCTGTTCTTCCCCGGAACGGTAAGTGTTCCTCGATATTCGCGGAGTTCTTCTGCTGAGAGGTCGCAAACGTACGCCTTGCCCTCCTTGATAAGTTTTACAGCAAACTCGTAGCATTTGTCAAAGTAGTCGGAACCGTAGAAGATACCACCGGTTGGCTCACAACCGAGCCAAAGCAAATCCTCAAGAATACTCTCAACATACTCGTTATCTTCTTTGGAGGGGTTTGTGTCGTCATAACGGAGGTTAAAAAGACCGCCGTACTTCTTGGCAGTAGATGCGTTTATCCAAATTGCCTTAGCAGAGCCGATATGAAGATATCCGTTAGGCTCTGGTGGGAATCTTGTGTGTATTCTCATATCGGGATTTTCTCTTAAATCCTCGTCTATTATATCGTGAATAAAATTGTTTCTTAATTCTTCCATATCGTCCTCTTAACTAAAATATTTTACAAAATCATATAGAGTTGTTATGTTGCCGTGACCCGGGTAAAATGTCGTTTCGTTTGGTAAGGTGCTTATAAGTTTAATTAGCGTCCTTTCGAGTATGTCAATATCACCACCGGGCAGGTCGCATCTTCCGTACCCTCCTCTTTCAAAGAGTGTATCACCGACAAATACCATGTCCCCTGTGCGGTAGGCTACACCGCCTGCGGTGTGCCCGGGACAGTCAATTACTGAAAAGGAATCAACACCAAGAGGAAGAATATCCCCCTCCTTTACTGCTCTGTATTCACCCAAATAGCCCTTGTCAACCCCAAGAAAACCGAGAAAACAGTTCCTATATGAGTCGGAAAGAGCAGGTGCATCAAAAGCACCAATAACAACCTCGCCACCCTTGCTTTGCCATTCATCGATGGTGAGCATATGGTCAAAGTGTGCGTGGGTAATTAAAATATATCTTAACCCTTGTTCCAAATCGGGGTGATCTTTAAGCACCCTGTCAAAAGAAAGCGACGGATCAATTACGGCATATTCCCCACGCGACTTAACTAAATAACAGTTAGCCCCATAGGAAATATCCGATCTATAAGCAAAAATTTGGATCATATAAACTCCAAAAAAATTCATATACAGTTATTATATCACAACTAAAATAAAAAGTCTATTATATTTTTAAAATAGTCAACAAAAATTTATCAAAACATAAACTAATAAGGATAAAAGTATAGAGAGGAGTATCGCCCCTTGAATATTATCATATTAAAATTTAGCACCTTGACATATGCTATAAAGGCACGAAGGCTTTTAGATAAAAGTAGAATAAAATCAAAGGTAGTCAAACTAACAGGTAGAGAAAGAGAAGGATGCGGCTACGGGTTACAGATATACGAAAAGGATTTCTTGACCGTTGCAAGCATACTGCGTGGTGAAATAGATTATGAAATTTATAACGGGATTAAATGAAACAGTATATCTTGATAATGCGGCAACAACCTTTCCCAAACCAGCGTCGGTTATTCATGCGGTAAATGAATGTATCACATGTTACTGTGGAAATCCGGGTAGAAGCGGTCACAGGCTATCATTATCCTCTGCGGAAAAAATATATGAATGCAGAGAGCAAATATGCAGACTATTTAATTACCCATATCCCGAGAGAATTTCCTTCACACAAAACGCAACTATTGCTCTGAATACGGCAATAAAAGGACTGATTAAAGAGCCTTGCCACGTAATTATCTCCGACCTTGAGCATAATTCTGTAATACGCCCTTTATATAAAAGGACGAGCGAAACCGGGGGCGAATATTCAATTTTTTCCACCGAGGGTGATATAGCAGAGAATATAAAAAAGGAAATTCGTAGTAATACAAGGTTTATTATATCTACCCTGCAATCAAATGTTACGGGCGATTTAATAGATGCTAAAATACTCTCTGATATAGCAAAGCAATATAATTTAGGCTTGATTATTGACGCCTCACAATACGTTGGACACTTCAACCTTGATTTGTCCGGACTATATTTTGATGCAATTTGTATGCCTGGGCACAAGGCTCTTTTTGGTATAGCAGGCAGCGGCGTGCTTATCCTTGGAAACAAGCGATTTGACACACTCTTTGAGGGTGGAAGCGGGAGTGAAAGTTATAATAGACTAATGCCCAAAGAGCCTCCCGAAAGATATGAGGCGGGGACGGTTTCTACACCGGCAATTATTTCGCTTTTATACGGTGTAGAGTTTATACAAAACTATGGTATTTTTGAAATAGAGAAGAAAATACACGGGTTAACAGACCGTGTGCGGGATGTTCTTTCTTCCCTGCCTTTTATCACTCTCTATGGTTCAAAAAGCGGGATAGCATCCTTTTTATATAACGGTTATCCCTCCGAGTATATCTCTGATAAACTAAACTGTTACGGAATATGTACAAGAGGTGGCATACATTGTGCGCCCATGATTCATAAAAGGCTTGGAACAGAAAACTGCGGACTTGTAAGAGTGTCATTCTCTGCTTTGAATAATTTTGCCGATATTGATAGACTATATCAAGCATTAAAGGCAATATGAGTATAGAAATAGAAAAGGGGCTGCTTCATTTAGGCATAACCGAATAAAAACACCGAGGTGTTGTATTACGCAGCACCTCGGTTGTGTTTTTTACAATTTTGAAGAAAATTAAGGTTGAAAACCACCGGTTTTCTTCATTTTATGGTGTTTTTAT
>JAZUPL010000100.1:0-3917 GCA_045605175.1 Eubacteriales bacterium
AAGCGCTCTCCCCCATTTATTTAAGAGTCCCCCAGGCAGAGCGTGAAAGACTCGAAAGACTTGGGCAAAACAATACCGACAAGGAGATAAGACAATGACCAAAAGAACAATTTACATAGGTGCAGACAGTGCAGGATTTACCCTCAAGGAAGAACTTAAAGAATATCTTCTCAAGCAGGGTTACACGGTTTACGATATGGGTACAGACTCCACCGCGTCCTGCCACTACCCAATTTTTGCAAACGTTGTATGCGAAAAGGTTAAGGAAGACACAGACGGCTCCTTTGGTGTGCTTATTTGCGGCACGGGTGTGGGTATGTCTATGTGTGCCAACAAGCACAGGGGCATTCGTGCGGCTCTGTGCGGCGACACCTACTCGGCAAAGATGACAAGACAGCACAACGATGCAAACGTGCTCTGTATGGGTGCAAGGGTAATTGGTTCCTGTCTGGCTCAGGATATCCTCGACGCATTCCTTTTGGGTGAGTTTGAGGGCGGACGCCACGCTGTCAGAGTAGATATGATGATGGATATTGAAAAGGCATAAGCCTTGAAACAAAACGAGCAAGGATAAGGTTATTCTCTTTACGGGATAACGCATAACTCCTTGCTCGTTTTTTATTTTTTTGCAAAAAGCGACAGTTCTATATTTTTGAAAGAAACGACAGTTTCTCGCCTTTCAAAATACATATACCGTATTCACCAAGTGCGTCTTTTGGCAAAGAGGGAACCCGATATCCGTACTCCGAAAATCGTATCATAGGTGTCAAGCCGTCGAGTGCCCGCTCTCTGACACAAAGATAATAATTTCCACTTGATAGGCGATACAGATCACAGAGTGACTCGTTCTCTCCCACTGCACGGACTCCACGCAACAATTCCTCAAGACTATAAAAGCAAAAAACGTATTCTCTTGTGCCGTATGTAATGAGTTCGCTTGACTCGTCCACCGCCTTGCGCTCCTTAGAGGTCATAATCGACAGTTTGGTTATAAAAATATCTGCACCCTCCTCCGAGGGATAAAGTTGCACAAGAACTCGCTCGTTCCCTACTGTGAAACTGCATTCAGAATTCGCAAGGGCGAGTAGTTCTCCAATACTTCCACGCAAGCAGGACTCGTCATAATCGCTTCGAGTGGGGTCTATTCCGTACTTTTCCAGTTCCTCTTTAGTCATTTTTATCTTTAATTTCGCCTTGTTTATAGGTAAAAACTCCATGTTATCTCCTTTTTTCTATATACTACTATTGTAATTCATTTTAGGATAAAATGCTACACAAACATTTTGGTAATTTTCCTAACTGTATCCACAAACAACTAAAAACCTCTTGAAAAAAGAAAGCGATTGTGATATAATAATCGGCGGTGAGTTCGAGACCTTCCTCACCTAAGTGCTAACGCACCTAAAAAACAAAACTAAAGGAGAAAAGAAAATGACAAGAAACAACACTTCAAGGCGTGTGCTCTTTTTATGTAGAGCGGCACTTATTGGAGCACTCTACGCGGCACTAACCTATTTGGGAATGCCTTTTGCAAGCGGGGTTATTCAATTCCGTATTTCCGAGGCACTATGTATTCTGCCACTATTTCTGCCCGAGGCTATTCCGGGACTATATGTCGGCTGCATATTGGCTAACATATTTCCCTCCCTCTCTGTCCCTGATATGATTTTTGGCAGTGTTGCAACTCTTATAGGCGCAGTTGGTGCATACCTTCTTAGAAATCTGCCACTAAAATGGCGTTGGGTTGCCACCCTGCCTACCATATTCGCAAATGCCTTTATCGTCCCCCTTGTTCTCCGCTTTTCCTACGGTAGTCCTGACTCATACATGTTTATGTTCGCGAGCGTCGGTATCGGCGAGATAGTATGTGCCGGCATTGGTGGAAGCCTGCTGTACTACACTCTAAGAAAAACACCTCTTTTTGCCGTCGATAACTCAAAGTAGGTCTTGGCTTATTCTCGGCAGAATTTAGCACAAATTAAAAGAAAGCCCTCCTTTTAAGTCCTTTCCTTGGACTTTTTGGATTGGCTTTCTTTTTGTTTTTTGTTTATTGATATAGCATATTTATCAAATTTCATAGAACAGGTTAGGTTTTAGCTTCTTTATCTTTACGGCGTTTGTCAGAAATCAACAAAAATCATTTCTTATTTTGTAATATTTTGTCATAATTTGCAATTTTTAATACAATATGTTGTAAAATCCTATTGATTTTTAATGATTTTTATGCTATTATGATATGAGAAAGTAAATTAGTTGTAGGAAGGACGCTTTTATGGCGAGAAAATCAAAGGAGACTCTGTTGCGCGAAAAACTGGCGCAAATTAGCGAATGCCCGTTTGATATCTTCTCCATCCTCGAAGGAAACGAGGAAACGCTCAACCTTATAAAAAATGCAGAAAGTGATGATTTGGCGGCTATAAAGAGTATTATCCGTGCTCTTTACAAAAGATGCATTACCGAAAAAATCTATTGCGAAGCACTGTTCTATATGTTGAAACGTGCTATTTCTTTAGGAGATCTCGAGTCTGCCGAATACACCCTTTATTATGTTCAAGCGGTTAACCGCGGTTTTATCCTCGGAAGTCGGGCTTATCGCCTTGTCGAACAATATGCAGACCTCGGCACAAAGAAAAGACTTGAGGATATTATCCTCGAAATCAAGGCTCTTATTCTTATTGACACATCGGTAAAGCACGGAGATTACGGTCGTATTCTCTCGGCACTTAACGAACTACCCATGAGCAAGTTCCCCATAGAATGGCTTTATATACTCTCTATGGCGAAAAAGCACGCAGGCAAGGACAATTCTACTACAATCAGAGAGATTGCCAAAGAGGCGAGGCTTACACATCTGTTGACTCTCCCCACCGTGTCAGGCGAGGAGTCGGCTCCCGCCATAACAATAGACAGGGCCACCGCCCTTGAAGAACTTGCCTTGATAGATAAAAACCTAAGGAAGCACCGTGACGGCGACTGGCGTGATTTCTGGTTCAGGTGTATGTATGAATTCGTAGAGATTTATCTCGGTGGCGAGATGATACTTATGGCACAGTCGGCAATGACTGCCTCCGGATGGCGAACCTACTATAAGGAATATCCACTTCATACCCTCGCTTGGTGCTGTCTGTGGCTTGACAACTGCGCCGAGGGTACGGAAGAATATAACAAGGCTTGTGAACTAAAAAAAGAACTTGTTGATAAGTGCCACTTCCTCGGCATTTCCACCGATGAGGCTCTTGGTGAGGGTCGCGAAAAGATTATGCGTGACAGTGTATATCTATCCTCCTCTCTCGAAATGTGGAATGCCAAGGATGACAGCATTCTTGGTGCAAAAATTGAGCATACTCGCAACCGATATATGGTTAAACTCGACCTCACGGGTCACGGTAAGCGTGGTAAAATGCACTTCTGGGAAAGCACTATATCGCTTCCTATCGAAAAAGACGGTGCAAAGCCCCCGAGAATATCCAAACTCGAAATCAGAGAAACCAACAACCGTGTATCCCGCGGCGGAATTACTCTTGAACACGACAAGATGACCAGCCAGGTTATATGTTACAGCGAGATAACCATAGACGAGATTAAACACCCCTTCGAGATAGATATGATACTCGATATTGCCTATATCAGCGCGTCAAAATGCTCGGTTGGTGAAATTAAAATCAAATCATATAAGGTAGAATTTGGGTATGTAGTAATGAATATCCAGGTATTCCTGTACTAAAGAAAGGGGCTCGCTTGATTTAGAGCAGAAATCGTTGGCTGACGAGCGATAGCCGTACAAAAGTACGGCGAGCGAGGAAACGGCGATAGAATAAAAACACCATAAAATGAAGAAAACCGGTGGTTTTCAACCTTAATTTTCTTCAAAATTGTAAAAAACACAACCGAGGTGCTGCGTAATACAACACCTCGGT
>JAZUPL010000101.1:0-2431 GCA_045605175.1 Eubacteriales bacterium
ATATTAGAGGATTTTATGGGTGGAGAAGAACGGCGGGATATAGCCAAGAAGTATGGCCTAAAAACACAACGTGTTTCAGCACTTATTAACCAAGTGTATATGAGGAACATATAAGGCAAGGGTGAAAGAATGATTTACTTCTGCGAAGATTGCAAGACCTATTTCGATGATGCCGACAGGACTTGCTACAAAGAGGACGTTGAGTGGCATACCGAACTTGGGTCGGAATGTGAACACTACCCCGAAAGAGTAGTCCTCAAGGTCTGCCCTAATTGCGGCAGCGAGGAATACGAGGAGGCGGGTGCTTGCCCGTTATGCGGAGCGTTCTATCACACTTCCGACACGATATGCCCGGAATGTCAGAGCAAGATAAAGAAAGCGGTAGACGAACTCACCCAGGACTTGTCCTTCAACGGACACGGGGAGTTCAAAGAGAACAGGGATATTGTGGTTAATTGGATCGCAGAAAATCTGTAATCAACGTGGGCGGGACAACCCGTTATATCAAAACGTAACTTGAGATTTAGTTTGCCGTTCTCGCCCACGATGATTTTTAAGGAGGACTATGGACAGAGAGAGTTTAGAAACGTCTTTGAGGGAATCCGCAAACGGGAGCGTATGGATAGGGTGTGCCAAACTCCGCAAATGGTTAGGGGTAGGACAGGCACATTTCAGAGAGTTCACCGAGGGAATGGAGTATCGAATATCCGGCAATCGGAAGGTCTACTTCATCAAAGACGTAGCAGAGAGGATTTTACAGGATGTTGATTGACCGCGAAGAAACGCTTGCCGACAAGATTAAATACGTCTTGGACGAGGCAGAGTACGAATTGAATGACGGGATAGGGTTTCCGGGGAAGGTGAGGACGTTCAATCAAGAAGAACGGGATGACATCTTCGGGATCACCGAGTTCATCAGAAAGAAGTTTGATTTTTACATAGGGAAGGGGAAGTTATGCGAGATTTCATCATCACCTTTATCCTCTTCGGGGGATTCGGAATCTTAATCGGTTTAAGTTTTGCTTTTGCAATTTAGGAGGAAAAGACTATGAAGTATGACGAAATGTTCAAAACAGACATCCACGCAGCCGGGAACGCACTTGCCGGACTTGTCAAGTATGGAGTGGTAAAGGACGTAGACACCTATGACGGAATCCCCAACATCGAAATGCCGGAAGATATGTTCCTTGAGATGTTCGAGGGAGCGAAGAAGAGGGAGAAGAGGTACGCCTCCGAAAACTACGAAGAACTCTATGTAGAGTTTGACGGATTCGAGGTCTTTACCACAGTAAGGAAGGTCAAGGATGAAGAATAGACCATTCGCCTATTTCAACGGCAAAGAGATGGTCTACACCCCGTTCCGATACATCCATCTAACCCAATGCGGAAGGTTAGTCCTCTGTACCCACAGAGGATTGACCTGTACCGGGGTCGAAACCACGCTCAACACTACTACGTTTGAGCATACCCCTATCCCTATTCTTTTTCAGACAAGGAGGACAAGATGCGCGAGATTGAGAAAGCCGTTCTCGAAACGCTCTTTGAGAGGACGAAAGAAAACCCCCTCACCCGAACAGAGTTAAGACAGATGGTAGGGTCACGGGATAGCAACGCAAGAGCGGTAATACAATCTCTCCGATCTATGGGGTATCGAATAGCATCGAGTGCCGGAGGCAAGGGATATTGGTATTGTGCCGACCTGGAAGAGTACAAGGCGTTTAGGGCAGAGTACATACGGAAAGCTGCAACCATCATCAACATCGTCAAGGCTATGGATGCCTACACAGAAGGACAGGAGGAAATCAGATATGAAGAACAATGAAATGTGGACTAAACCTGAAAATCTCCATCTGCACGTTGCCATTATCGCAGATGAAGTAGAGTTGGTTGCCATTCGGCTGAATGAGAACTTTAAACGATGGGCGAAGGAACGCCCCACAGGAAATGAGGCAACGGCAACAATAGGAGATGTCGCAAAACATCTTTTAAGGATATGTGATGACTTGCGTGAAGCCGAAAACGAAGTTAAGGCGTTGGTGGAAGAACAGGATGGAGAACAGTAACGGCTACATAAAACTTCATAGAAGTATTCTCGATTGGGAATGGTGGGATGACATAAACACCCGGTGCTTGTTTACCTACCTCCTTCTTGCTGCTAATTGGTCGGAGAAAGAGTGGCACGGAACTACCATACGGAGAGGGGTAGTAGTAACCACCTTACACAAGATGTCTGAAAAGGTTGGAATTTCAATAAGGTCGATACGCACTTCACTAAAACGCCTAAAATCGACAGGCGAAGTGACATACGAAACGTCACACAAGGGGTACGTCATAACCATTGAAAATTACGATAAATACCAACTTCAAACTTACCCAAGTGACACGCCAAACGACACGCCGAGCGACACACAAGCGACAGACAAGTCGGATC
>JAZUPL010000102.1:0-17455 GCA_045605175.1 Eubacteriales bacterium
TTTTCAAAAAATATTATATAATATAAATAGAAAATAGATAATAAACAAAATTGTAAAGGAGACTCCTATGAATACTAATGATATTGTAACTCGCCTGTAGAATGGTGAAAACATGGAAACCATTGCCGCAGAAATTACTAACATGCTGAATGAAGCTCAGTTGGAATACGACAGACAGTGTGCCAAGAACACTCACAAGGCGGTAATCCGGTCGGCCGCAGAGCTTCTAGTTGATGCACTCTTGGATTATCTTAATGTTGTTGCTCCTGGATGTATTGACAAAGTCACTGACGAAGAAGTGAATGAACTTGTAGAAGATATAATTACATTGGGAGAGGGCCTGCCACACGCAATGGAACTGCTGCAACTGGCATGCAAAGTACCTACGCCCGCTGACAATAAGAAAGATGTTGATGATATCATTTCCACTTTCCTAAAAAATAACTTCCTTTCTTAATATTTTTTGTCTCTAACTGAGACAAGCCCGAGAGGGACATTTTTCATCGGAAATTTGTAATAAAACGACTGATTTTCGATATACTTAAAATAGTCCCTCTCCGCGTAGAAAAAATTTTTTAGATGCCTTCAATAGGGGCATCTTTTTTTTATGCGGGCCGATCGGGGAAACGACGAATAACCGGTCGGCCGCTCGTTTTCCCTCTCCTGGAAAAATATCTTTTTTTAAAATTATACCATATTTTTTATAAAAAGTCAAGTCGGGCCGTTTTTGCCTCGATTTTTCAGTACAAAAAAGCCCCTCGAACACTTTTTCGTGTGAGGGGTTTTCTGTTGTAATTTTGCCAAAATTCGCAGTTCTTGGATATAAAATTTTTTGGAGAGGGAATCCCAGAAAAATTTTGGCTTTGGCTTTTGGTTCATTACAAATATTTTTTAGGGGGATTTGATGGATAATTAAGATGTCATCTACCCGATCGGCCGCAAGGTTTTCGGGATTTTTTGTGCATCAATTTTCACTTTACCTTGAGAAAACGGCCATATGGGGAGGTCTATAGATCGGGAATACGGTTCTTGGCGTTCGCCCGCGGTCCGGGCTAAACATTGAAATCACTTTCGGGATTTTTCAAAACCATATAATCGCTTTACATTCGATTCGCGGCCATATAGAGGGGTTGTAAGATCGGGAAAACCGGCTTTATCGACTGAAGTCGGCCGGGCCGCCACATGGGGTTTATACCACAGATCGACTCGATTATGGGAATTATCATATAGGAGTTATTGTCGCATTTTCTCGCTAAATTTCTCGGAAGGCTGGGCTTTCGGAAAAACGGACCAACTACGGGTCCGGCTCTTATTTGTCAGTCCATGCACAAACAGACTAACCGCAATAATCACGCAATGCACAAGTTTTACAATCATTGTGTGTCATACAATACTGCATGATAATCAATAGAGCTTTAACTAATTCCTGTGACATTTGTAAACTCCTTTCCTATTTTGTTTACATTTATATTATACAAAAATTTTTTATTTTTGTCAAAATAAAGGGCGGATTACTCCGCCCTTTATTTAGTTGGGTGCTCGCATATCTTCGACAATAAGGTCAGCACAAAGGGGGATAACATGCTCCTCTCGATGGGATAACCAAATAGTCCCCGTAGTTAGAGAAAAGAAAGCCAAGAATTTTGCAAGGTTTGCTTCTACCCATGCGGTGCCTACGAATCTTTCGTCTTCTTCTGACTCGTCAAAAGTATACAGCTCTTCGTTATAGATGTCCAAATCATCTATAATGGCTTCGATGGCTCGCTCATTCGATCCTGTTTGGTCTTCATACATTGCATAAAAATCCGATCCATCAAGGGGCAGTCGCATATAAGCACCGCCTGTGGCATGAGGAAAGCGGAATACTGTGTCGGTGGGGCAGTCGCTCAAGGGAATTTCATAGGTTTTGGGGGTGATGTGTTTCAAATTCATTTTTATTACCTCTCTTTATTTGATGTCTTATTATACCATATTATTTTAGATTTGTCAAGGGGGTTTTTGAAATTTTTTTAAGTTTTTCTTCAGCACAACTGCGACAAAGGCATTGTTTACCGAACATATACGCTTTGGTTTTCCAGTGCTCCATGTGTCCACACTTATCACAGAACCAACCGCCGTCCCATTGGGTGGCTACCATTTTACGCTCTACATCTTGCAGTGTCATTTTTGTTACCTCTCTTTTTCCATTTTTGCTAAATTTTCTACATATTCCCACAATTCATCTAAATCCGTATCAGTGGGGTTATATTTGAGAATGGTATTAACAATAAGATAATGTAATTCTCGTTTGGCGTTTCTCATCAGTTCGGGTTTCATTTCGTTTACCTATCTTTCTCTTGATACCTTATTATAACATACTTTTTGGGATTTGTCAAGTAGTAATGTTGCACAAAGTTTTGGCGGAGAAAATGTTGAAATTTGTGCAAAACGCCGAATTCCGGCTTTATCGGCCAAGGCCGGCCGGCGTGGCATAAGCCACACTTTTGCCGCATTATGTGGAAAAAACCTCACCGAAGTGAGGTTTTGTGGTTTAATCCCCCAAGAAAATGCGGTAGGTCTTGCGTATGGTAATCTCCACATATTGGGGTTTATTTGGGCAATAAAATCGGTCATTCCGCACGAATGTACCTATGCCCGCATTTTGCCAGCATTCACGGGTTCTGTCCTCAAAACGAATGGTGTTATATTTTGACAACGGCAAATAGAAATCATACACGAATTCTTTGTCCATTGGTAATTTATACCCATTAGTTTTGCGGTAATTCCTTGTGTGCTCGATCTTTCGACGGTCAAGGTCATTAGTGGTTCCGATTTTGAGAATATATCGTCCCATGGTGTCGATATAATGCCCTACATACAAAAATTCTTTATTTTT
This sequence comes from Eubacteriales bacterium, assembly GCA_045605175.1. Classification (GTDB taxonomy): domain Bacteria; phylum Bacillota; class Clostridia; order Oscillospirales; family CAG-272; genus UBA1740. Next base: position 2,876 of record JAZUPL010000102.1, read on the forward strand.
AGGCATTTTTTCCTCGTTTTGGGCGGAAATTTGGGGATTTCCGCCCATTTTCGTTACTTTTTGGTCGCTCTCTTGCGTTTTAGGTCAAGTTCAAAGGTATCTTCACCGATTTTGAACGAAATCAACTTGGAAGGGTTGAGAATTTCCACACTTTCAACGCAATTTTTGAGATATTCCGCAAGATTTGCAATAAATTCTTCCTTGGTGGTGTCCTTTTTGCGTTCTCGTTTGGTAGTGTCAAAATTGTATACAGTGGGGGTTTTTCTCGTTCCAGTGGCGGTCATTTGTTTGGTCACAGCCTTTTGTTCCTTGGTCTGTTCAAACAACTTTTCGCCTTTGTCAATTGCCTTATCGTCGGCAATCACCTGTTGGGCTTCTTCCTCGGAGATATTGAGCAACCGCATGAGTTTAGCAACTTGCGTTTCTGCCATTGGCATATACCTCACTTGGTGGAGGGGAGGGGGTTATTCCCCCTCAACCTCAACCTTGGTGAAGTAGGCACGACCCTTTTCCTCGGTTCGCACTACCTTACCTTCATCCTTCAACTGCTTAACAAGGGCGTTTACCTTGTTCTGGGACAGGTCAGCACAGCAGGGGAAAGACTTCAACATATCGGATACGGTATATGCAGTCTTGGGGGACATAGCGGACAGGATTTCAGCCTTATATGCCATGTTTGCGGTTTGGGTCTTGGTCATCTTGCCCTCACCGCTTGCGTTCTTACGGTCAAGCAGTTCCAGCTCATGCTTGATGAACTTAACCTCATCTTCGGTAAAGGGGTACTTTGCAAGCATATCCTCGTAACGCTCACGCTTGGTCATTTTCTTTTCGGTGTTAGTCATAAAATCAAATCCTTTCAAAATAAGATGATGAAAATTTTTATTTGTAAGGCTTGGGCGGTACCACTTCCCTTACCTTACGTACCTATTATAGCACACTTTTCAGCATTTGTCAAGAGGTTTTTGAAAACTTTTTCAAATTTTTTTCAAGGTGCGGTCGGTGGGTTTCCCGCCCCTCTCAACGATACTATTCTACCACATTTAGGGGAGAAAGTCAATAGTCAAGTTACACAAAAATGCAGGTTTTGGGAAAAAATATTTGTGCAAATTACCTATTGACATCGGGGCAAAAAAGTGGTATAATGGTATTTTACGGAAATTCCGGCTTTATCGGCCAAGGCCGGCCGGCCATTATACCACCCCGGCCGCATTTTGTCAATAGGCAAAGTATACAAATTTTCATTTCAAAAATTGTGCAATATATAGAAAGAGAGGGGGGATTTCTCCCCCCTCTTTTTAGTACACATTTTTGCTTTCGTATGCGGAAATTTTACCATTGTAGGCTCGGGCAATTTCCGCAACGGCTTTGGACTCGGCTTGTGTTGCACAATAGCAACTAAACAAGCAATACTTACCGCCAAAAGTAAATGAATAGTTAAACGAAATATTTTTCTCGTTTAGTGTGGTCAAAACATCTGCACTGACCTTGTCGGGAACAGTGATTTCGGCCTTCCACAGTTTATCTTTTCGGCTTTTTTCCTCAACTAACTTTACGATATAAACACCGATAAAGTTAGCGATTGCGGTGGTCAATGCTTTGGCGTGTAGGCTCATTCCCTCGCTTGCGGTGAAAAATACCACATAGGTATATAAGCCATAGGCAAGAGCATTTACCACACTGGCAACGGTTTTTCCGCACTGAATGGTGGCAATGCTTTTGACCGTCTGAATGATAACATTCACAAAGGTTAAAACGATGAATAGGATTACGATTTTGGTGTCCATTTTTGAGTTCCTCTCTTTCTTTCGATACCCTATTATATCACACTTTTAGGGGTTTGTCAAGGGGTTTTCGTTAAAAAGTTTATATTATTTTTTATGTAGGCGTTTGGGGATGATTAGTCATCCCCAAACGGGTTGTCGATATCATGGGTTAGGCAGAACCCCTCGACAGTGCCCAATTCTCGGAAAGGAAAGTATATAATACCTCGTTCCCAATTGTTTTTGGTGCGTTTTACGATTTCCGCAAAAATCTTGCTTTCGATTAAGCAATCATCAATTGCGGTGTGTCGCTCGGAAAATTTAAGTTCACCCGTCAAGAACGCATATGCCTTTTCTGCGTTGGTGATGAAATATTTTCCGCTTGCCGTCCGCCATCCGTTGTCAATGCACATCTGCTTGTACTCGTCACAGTCAAGCAAGTGGCAACACGCCAAGCCCCATATATCAAACAGAGGGTAGGCGGTTTCCTTGTAGCGGAACACCAAAGGCTCAAAGTCCTTGTTGTCTTCCTCGTTCATCGGCTTACCGCCGTCCGCAAGCCATATGCAAATCTGCTCTTGATAGGCAAGCCAATTGTGAAAGTCGGGGGAGTACAACATCGAAACATACAAGTCCGTAAAGGGGATAGCCTTCTTGTAGTCGAACATAGAGTTATAAGCACCCACACCCTCAACGGCTTGCAAGTCCTCAATAAGCTCTTTGCTTGCGGTTAGCCAAGAGGTCAACACGATTTCGCCCTTTTGGAGTTTGTCAAGGTACAAGTTGCGCTTGTCCTTATAGTAGGCGGTGTCGAAGATTGACGGAACGGAAAAGATTTCAGAGATAAGATAATTCTTTTTGGCGTAAATGTTGCCTTTACTATCAATTACCGTCCACCCTAAATCATATATTAGGGGTTTCATAATGGAGATACGCTTTTTCTGTACCTCATTCTCATACTTGCTTGCGATAGGCAAGGTTGCGGTTTCGCAGTCAAGTACAAGATAGTACTTGCGCCTGCGGTCATACTTGTTCATTTGTGGTTGTTACCTCTCTTTCTTGGTATACCCTATTATAGCATACTTTATGTAGTTTGTCAAGGGGTTTTTAAAAAATTTTTCAAAAATTTTTTCAAGGCTATCAACCCTTCTGCGGCAGGTTCTCACTCACTCGCCCCTTGAACAAGTATATTCTACCACAAAGCGAGCCAAAAGTCAATAGGTTTTTAAAAAGTTTTTTCGATTTGTGCAAACCGCACAATTTCGGGCTTTTCGTGGGCAAAAAGTTTGTGCAATTTGCCTATTGACTTTTTTCGGAGGATGTGGTATAATGGAAATTTCGGCCGGTGCGACAGTAAATGGCCGAGCGAGGCTTATGCCACATTTTTAACATTTTGTGGGGTATAAGCCTCTTTGTGCAAATTGCACAAAAAATCTTGCCCTCAATTACGAGGGCAAGACAATACGATTTTGAATTTGCGGTTGTTATACACAAATTCCACCTCTCGCTCGGGGTTGATAACCTGAATCTCGGTTGCCCGAATATGGTCTCCGCAATTTTCGGTTTCCTCGGTTAAAAGCCACACAAGGCAATCAACCAAAAACCGCTTGTCGTTGTCGGCTTTGCGTTCCCTTTTGGAGAAGTTATAGGCAGTCGGGGCTCGTGGCACTATGCGTGCGGACTTACTTGCTTTTTGTTGCTCGGGAGTGAGCTCAAAAAGTTTTTCGCCCTTATCAATGCGGCGGTCTGCCTCTGCGATTTCCCTCGCTTCATCGGCAGACACACCAAGGATGCGGGCGATTTTGTGAATTTGCGGTTCATTCATACAAATATCCCCTTATAGGGGAGGGGGTTTAAACCCCCTCGGTCTTGGTAAGGGTAAAATATGCCTTACCCTTTTCCTCGGTTCTGATAACCTTACCTTCGTCCTTCAACTGCTTAACAAGAGCGTTTACCTTGTTCTGGGACAGATCGGCACAGGCGTGAAGAACCTTACACATCTCGGTGATGGTATAAATACGATTGGGAACCATTTCCGCAAGAATTTCAGCCTTATATGCCATGTTTGCGGTTTGCGTCTTAGTCATCTTGCCTTCACCGCTGGCATTTTTGCGGTCAAGCAGTTCCAGCTCATGATGGATATGATCGATCTCTTTTTGCGTGAGAGGGTACTTCGCAAGCAAGCCCTCAAAAAACTCTCTCTTGGTCATTTTCTTTTCGGTGTTAGCCATAAAATCAATTCCTTTCAAAATTAAATGATGTGATTTGGTACTTATATCGGATAAGGTGTGCACCCCTCACCCGACATATGTATTATACCATATTGGTATGTATTTGTCAAGAGGTTTTTGAAAAGTTTTTCAAAAATTTTTCTTTTGGAAAAACGAGTGTCTACTGAATAGCAAGTCCATTCCACTGCTTTTGTTTCTCGCCTCTTGACATTTTTATTATATCACACTTTCGTGTGTTTGTCAAGAGGTTTTTTGAAAAATTTTTCAAAAAATCTTTTATTTTTTTCAGTGCTTCGAAGTGTGGGACGATACTCCGCAGAGCCGTTCTTTCCACCACCGCCTCTTGACAATACTATTCTACCATAGCCGAACGGAAAAGTCAATAGTTAAGTTGCACAAAAATGCGGCATTTCGGGATAAATATTTTGTACATTTTGCCCATTGACAAGCGGCGAAAAAAGTGGTATACTATAAGTTTGCGGAAAAATCGGCCTCCGCGTGGGAAAACGGCCGACCCATTATACCACATGCCGCACCCATTTGTCAATAGGTAAAATGTACAAATTTTCATTTATAATTTTGTACAAACCGCACAAAAGCGAAAGGGCGATTTCTCGCCCTATTTCCGCAATGCGAACAGCACCATTCTGCTATTGTATATTCCCTCACGCCAGGCTTCGCTTTCAGAGTCAAAAACTTGTTCTTGGGTATAGGTGTAAATGCCATAGGTTCCGCCCATTTTACCTCGCCATTGACCGTCCCGACACCTGCGGAGAAAGTGGAAGTCCCAGCCGTTCATGGCAATGCGGTACGCCACAATTTCCTCGTCCGCTTGTGCTTCGGATAAATCGGAAATTAACCGCAACGCAAGGGGAAAATCATTCAGCATATATTGTACCGTATAATTCAAGGCATCCTCGACATTGCCCTCAAAACGCTGAAACAATATGCTGTCCAAATCGCCGTCATACTGTCCAAAAGGGCAGTACCAAGAAAAGGTACGGAGTGCATATCCTGCACAATTGAATCCACCACGTGGGGTGTTGCGGATGTTGCGTTTGTTGGTGCGGTTCAGCCTATCCGAATTCATGTGGGGGATGTTTGTTGTTCTTACCATTATGTTTTTTCCTCTCTTTCTTTCGATACCTTATTATACCATACCTTTGAGCATTTGTCAAGAGGTTTTTGAAAAAAAGTTAAAAAAGAAAGAGAGGGGGATTTCTCCCCTCTCTCGATTGTTATTCGGTTCGCTCTATCCAATAAACCGTCTGTCCACCTCGTTCTTTTTTAACGAGTTGCTGTCCATCGGGCAGGGTATAAGTGCGGATGGTAGAAGAAACTACCTCACCAAAAATGCAAATGTTTTTGTAAGGTTCGATGATATCACGGGCGGAATGCTGGCTGGATTTCATATAAATACGAGAATTTGCTCGATATCCGCATTGCTCAATGATAGTGACTACCAACTGCGAGGAAGCCTTGGTTCCCTCCATAGCGTTTACGATATCTTGCAGAGGCATTTTCTTTCCGGAATTCCGCATGAGTACGGCCATGATTTCTTCATAGACCGCCTGAACATAAATCTGCCACATCTTTTTGGCTTCATGGTCAACTTCATGGGGAAGCATATTTTTTAGCTTTTCGATGATGTCGGGCGGAAGCTGATAGGTTTCAAGCACATATTTAATGGGCTTCTCTGCCTGCTTCTCTACGGTTTCTCGCTCTGCCTCTTGCTTCTTTTGCTTTGCGTCTTTCATAAGATGTCATATGCTTTCTCTCTTTCTGCGGTTTGGGGTGGGAGTTCCGCTTCCCTTATCTTGATTATATTATATCATACTTTTTGCGGTTTGTCAATAGGTTTTTGAAAACTTTTTTTTGATTTTTTGAAGGCTCAAAGGAGAGCCTTCAAAACCTCAATTAAGTCTACGGCGGTGGGATCGATGGTTTCACCCAAAGTCCAGCCCTTCCGCACCTGTGCATTATCATCTACGAGAATTGCCGTTTCGTTGGGGGCAAGGGCAGACCGCACGCAGTTCGCCTTGGTAGTTCCGTACTGTACGCCGTGGAATACATCGTAGGGGAATTCGTATTTGTTTAACCATTCCCTTTTGGTTTTTCGTACTGCGTTTTTGTAGTCCTCGGAGGAGTTCTTGCCTAACCAAGTCACAATTGCGACTTGAATTCCTGCCTTTTGGAGGGCGGTCAAAGTTAAGGCAAGTTCTACCATATCCCACATAGGGGTAGCTTCTGCATAGGGGGTAGGGTCAGAGTTGCGGAGTTTGGGTTCCCAATTCTCAACCGCATAGAGGTCGGCAATCGTGCCGTCCATGTCGAAGCAAATCATTTTGGGTTTGTTCATTTCGTATACCTCTCTTTCTTTCGTTACCTTATTATAGCACATTCAAAGCGGTTTGTCAAGAGGTTTTGGGAAAAAAGTTGAAAAATTTTTTCGTGGCTTTTGCCACAAAAATTTTCCGAAATGGGGTATAATACGCAAATTTCGCCCGGTGCGACAGTAGGCGGGCGAGCGAGGTTTATGCCACAAAATCAAAAGAAAAAGGGTGATATTACTCACCCTCTTGGAGGGGGCAATTAGCCCCCCACATCGGTCGCTTTGAGAATTTCATGGAACATGGACACCGCACTATGGATGATATCCCACTCGCCTTCTGCCCCCTCGCACCACAGGAAGCCGATTTGTTCGCCATTGTGAGCCAGCACCAACCCACGCTCTTCCAATTCTTCAAGAGCGATTTCTTTGGGCAGGTCGGTGTGCTTGCTCTGTATATACCGATAACCGTCACGGTCATATACCGCACACCGCACCCCTCTGCCGTCCAAAACCGCAAGCATTGCGGTCAAATAAGGCTTGTAGTTTTCTTCGAGGGTGTTATACTTGACCAGGCAAAGTGCGTTGCCATCTACGAAAATTTCAAGGGGGTCGCCCTCTCTAATCCGCAGACTTCTGCGGATTTCTCTGGGGATAACTACTCTCCCCAAGTCGTCGATTCTTCTTACGATACCAGTTGCTCTCATTTTTTTTTGTACCTCTCTTTTCTTATTTTATTAAACCCATGTAGGGCGGTTTGTTCATGATATCTTTGGGGTAGCAATCTTCATTGATTGCGATAGCTTCAAACACAGAGGAGTGTTTGTTTGCAAGGACTACAAATTTTGCCATATTCACGGGCAGTATTAACTTTTTGTAGTATGCATAAACCTCATAGCGTTTTAAGGGTTTAATCTCAAACTGCTTGGATTTGCCGAAAAATACTTTCAGCCAAGTTTTGAGCGTTACTCGCCCAATCCACAGTTTTCCTTCTTCATAGCCGTAGCAGATAACTCGTCCCATTTGTTTTTACCTCTCTCTTTCTTAGTATACTTTATTATATCATACTTTTTTCGGTTTGTCAAGGGGTTTTGGAAAAGTTTTCCAAAATTATTTTGTTACATAATATTCATAATTACCTTCGGGTTCAAAACCTTTTGCGGGTAGCCATCGCCATTCACCGCTTATATAGAAAAGGAAATAGGTTGAACATTCGTCAGTGTATCGCACTGCATACACCGTATAGGGTTGTGCATATTTAAGAGTATATGCAATAGCTGTTTCTAAATTGGCAGTTACTCGAAACATATCTTCATCCCTCCTTCTTTTCTTGTTCCAATGAAGGAAGAGGTGCTTCCTCCCATTTAGCGGCATAGTCAAGTGCTATGCTGTTTTCGATATAGAACACTTGACGCTCGTCCGCACTTTTGATGTTTTGCAGAGCGTATATAATCATCAAGTTTTCATAGACCATATATAGGAAAGTGCTGTTAGTGCGGTCAAGGGGTACCCATTCACGCACCGCTCTTTCAAATATACCAAGCCATACCTTATCCTCAATGGTAAGGGTCAAATTGTTCCGCATTTCTTCAATAGTGAGTTGTTTCATCGTTGGGCATTCCTTTCTTTCTTTTGGAGTTATGGGGAAGATTATTCCCCATATATCAATTCTTCAAACTGTGCCGAATAAGAGTCTTCCCATAGCATTAGTGCGAGCTGTGCACCTGCTTGATGTGTAGTGATAAACAGGTCAACCGCACCATATGCTTGATGGCGTAAGTCGGAGCGGGCTTTGCGGTCACTGGTCAGATGGCACATGGCGATACGAGAGTCAAGGTAGTCGAAAAGTTGTTTCAAGGTCATTTGTTGTATGTTCCTCTCTTGTTCTTTGTGAGTACATTTTACCATATTTTTCCAGCAAAGTCAATATGCAAGTTACACAAAGTTTCGGTGCGGTTTTTGTGGGATTTGCACAAAGCGAGGTTGGTGCGGTTTTTGCCCCAAAAAAGTTCGGAAATGGGGTATAATCCACAAAACCGGCTTTATCGGCCAAGGCCGGCCGGCCGAGGCCTAATACTCATTTTGAAATAATTATGTGGCTTAATACTCTTTGTGCAAAATGCACAAAAAACCGCCCCGAGTAAATAAGGAGCAGGGCGGTTTATTATCCTATACTAAACACTATCTAAAACAACAATATAATGATTAGGTTGTTACGGGAGCCACCCCTAAGTCCAAGTCATTTTTTGTAAGTTCCTTTCTCCACAGTAACGGATGTTGGGCGGTGAGGGCTTAATGGTGGGGGTGGTGGGAGTCGAACCCGACTTAACCACGATTAAAAGTCGTGTGCATGACCGTTCTGCCACACCCCCATAGCCAAAAGAGAAGGTAATGGATGGGGCTTGTCCCTTCTACGCAAGGTCAAGTTAGAGTCGAACTAACTTACCGCCTTTCCCAAGTCGCTTCCGTGCCTGTCGCCTTGCTTCTTTTGTGCCTTTATTATAGCATACTTTTAAGGGTTTGTCAAGAGTTTTTCAAAAAAAACTCATATTTTTCTGCAAAAGTATATTGATATTCAAAGCCGTATTTTCGCAAAATGTGCTTTGTTTGTTCGTTGTCTGCCCAAGGTGTAGCACCAAGAGGGCAACCAAACTGTAAGAAAAACTCAATGAATCTACCCATAGCACCCTTGCCACAGTTTTGCTTGCGATACACAAGCATTCGTTTTAATGCGGTGTAGCCGTAGGCGGTTTCCTCAACCAAGGCACACTGGGCGATGATTTGCCCCTCGTCTATCAGCACATACAATCGCCCAGCCGCAATATCTGCTTTGGCTTGAGAGGGACGGTTGTAGTCAATGGCTTTCCGAGCAAGTGCGTGGGCGATATAGCAATAGTCTTCATGTGTGGCTAATCTAATAAACATAGGATACTTCCCTTCTCTGTTTCTGTACTTATTATAGCACACTTTTGGCTATTTGTCAAGGGGTTTGGGAAAAGTTTTTTATAATCCCAAACTAATTTTTAACGCTTTATCAATTAAGCGGAGTTCTTGCGGAGTGACCTCGCCCATGAGTTCCTTTACACGGCTTTTGTCCACAGTCCGCACTTGTTCCAAAAGGCATATTGAGTGGTGCGGAGTGCTATCCAATCTCACATGGGTAGGTAAGTTGTGCTTTGTGATTGCGGTAGTCATGGGGGCGACAATTGTAGTAGGTGCGTGTCGGTTGCCCATATCATTTTGGAGGATAACGGCAGGACGGATACCGCCCTGCTCGCTACCTATCACGGGAGAAAAATCTACCCAATAAATTTCGCCTCGTTTCATGCCCATACCTCATTCATCAGCCACAGAAAAGCACCAAACTCAACAAGGGAGGCACACGCCAGAGCAAGGCGGTCATCTTCAAGGCGTTTCATCATGCGATAAAGCTGGAAACAAAGGACGAGAATTAAGCAAGCGGTTTTCATAGTATGTAGTTCCTTTCTTTTTTGTATGCCTTATTATAGCACATTTTTGAGCGTTTGTCAATAGGTTTTTCAAAACTTTTTGAAAAAATTTTTTGGAAGGTTGGATACCTCAATAGGTATCCAACCCCATAGCCTCTGCTTCTTCCACGGAATAGCAACCGCCAAACTGAATAGTGTCAAATCCGTAGTCGGAAAGAATGTCTCTGCCCTCTTTTTTCAATTCGGCAAAGGTCTTGCCCGTAGTTTCAAGTTCTACGAACACAGGTTCTTCATCCACATAAAACAGTAAGTCAATCATTTTTGTATGTTCCTTTCTCTCTTTGTCTGTCAACATTTTACCATAATTTGCCACAGAAGTCAATAGGTAAAATGCACAAAGTTTATATGCTGATTTTGTGCATTATGCCCAGGTGTATACTATGCCACATATAACGGGAAAAATGGTGCTTAATCCGCAGCGAGGTTTATACCACAAAAAAGCCTGGAAATGGGGTTTATTCTACAAAACCGGCCAGAGCGACGGTGGAGGGCCGGCCGCAGCATAAGCACCACTTATTCTTGGAAATGTGGCATAAACACCACTTTCAATCCAAAAAGTGGCATAAACGACCAAAGCACCCCCGAAGGAGTGCTCTGACCGAAAAAAGGAGAATAATTATGCGAAAGACCATGCTTTATAGTAGGCATCATCCGTCATTTCTTCAGCGAAACGGCACTGGTTCACACTTATATACCGCACACCTACATACCGTGCGGTCGGGTCATCGGGAACTGGTCTTATATCGCTCTCGTGGGCTTCCCTCGTTCCAGGGTCGCCGTCCCTCGCCTCTTTGTGACTTTATTATATCACACTTTTGGAGATTTGTCAAGGGGTTTTTGAAAACTTTTTCAAAAAAATTTTTCGACTTGGTTGGCGCGAAAATATCCAACTTTTAATGCTTTCTCATTCTTCATGAGCGGTAGCGCATTTTCTTATCTACCTTTGACGCTCTATCGCCCCTTGACATTTATATTATATCACACTTTGTGGAGTTTGTCAAGGGGTTTTTGAAAATTTCTTAGATTATTTTGCAAGACAATAGTCAATGCATTTGCCCCTGCCAAAAACAGAATGGGTATTAACTTTGAGGTAGCCAAGTTCAAGCAAATCTCGAAGAATAATGCTTGCTCTCGTGGTGGAAATGCCCACCCAAGAGCCAATTTCCATGGCACTTCTGCGTTTGCCGTCTGCAAGGTAGTCAAGAATTGCGTTTTGTTCATTTGTTAGCATAGTATGTACCTCTCTCTTTCTTTGTGCCATTATTATACCATAGTTTCGGGAAGAAGTCAATAGTCAATTTGCACAAAGATTTTGCATTTTCTTTTATTGTATTTGTACATTTTGCCGAAACTTGCGGTCTGGCGACCCTTGGCGGAGTTCACGGGAGAACATCCGTTCGGTGAAGCGGGCGACCGCACAAAAAGAAAAAAGGGCTTTCGCCCTCTCTTTTGGTTCTCACATCAAGTGAGCAAGAGCCGCATGGATAGCCCCAACAGCGGAGTGTTCCTTGACATGAAAATCTTCGGCGATGTAGGTGTGAGTCATTACTTCGCCCGTCTGTTCGTCGATGATGTCAACCTCACGGAAGTAGCTGCACAAGGAGCAATACACTTCATTGACAGTGTTGAAGTCAAGGTGCTCAAAGGTCACGGTCATGTTAAGTTTGTTACAAGACTTAACGGTGATAGAATAGGTGGTAGTGTGGATGTGGTTAGTAGGCATAGTATGTTTCCTTTCTTTTGGAGTGGTTGTTCTCTCTTTCTTTGTGTCTTTATTATAGCACACTTTTGGCTATTTTTCAAGGGGTTTTTGAAAAATTTTTTATTTTTCTTTAACCTCTAACCAAATCTTGGGGTCAAGCCCGTTTATACGGAGAGCATGATAAATATCATAGCCTTCGATAACATGGGTGGCGTGGCAGTATTTGTGTTCAACAGTATAGGTGTTCATTGATGTATTCCTTTCTCTTTCTTTGTACCATGATTATAGCACACAATAAGGGAAATGTCAATAGTCAAGTTGCACAAATTTTTTGAAAATAAATCCTTTTGTTTGTGCAGTTTGCCCAAATTGCGGCTCCTGCGCCCGCCCACGAACACCAAAAGAAAAAGGGGCTTGTTCAGCCCTTAATCTACTTCGCCGAGAACCCACACGTCACAGCCACGTTCCTCACGCACACGCATTGCAATCTCGTTGGCTTTGTTGCGGTCGGTCTCTCGTCCGTAGAGATATTCCTCTCCGTCAATCTCCATGATGATTTTGAAGTACAGGTACTTGATGTCTTCCATTGTATGTAGTTCCTTTCTCGTTCTTTCTGATACTATTATAACACAAGTATTGGGATTTGTCAATAGTCAATTTGCACAAAGTTTTTGCGTTTTTTATTAGTGTATTTGTACACTTTGCACAAATCAGGGCTCCAGCGACCGCACACGCAGGCAGTCGAACATTTGTTCGTTCAAGCCCTCCAGCAAGCAGGAGAGATAAAGAGGTTCCGCGTGCGGAGAGGGACACAAAATAAAAGCGGAGTGTTAGAACTCCGCAAGTTTTGCTTTGTGGTGAGCGATGATTGCTTTGCACTCTGCGATGTTGTTAAGTATCATCTGCATACATTCTTCTGCCCAGTGGTGACGCTCGTCTTCATAGAAGGCAATCTTTCTTTCGGCTTCCTCTATCTGTGCTTTATGGTATGCAGGAGTCAGCATGTATCTCTCATTGTACAGGCTGAACAACTCGTTCCGCATTTTGTAGTATTCCTCTCTCTCTGTGCCATGGAGTCTGTCTGCCATCTCTGCACTCTGATAAAAAGGGTTGTTCTTGATTGCTTCGATTCTTGCGTTGATTTCGGTGATAGTCATCATTTGTATGTACCTCTCTCTTTCTTTCTGTCTATATTATAGCACAAAAGAATGCATTTGTCAAGGGGTTTTTGAAAAAATTTTTATTTTTTTTTTTTTTTTTTTTTTTTTTTTGTACGAACAAATGTTCGTTTTAGCCTCGGGGGAGCGAAGCGTTGGGAGAGGGATACCTTTGTGCAAATTGCACAAAAGAACAAATGTTCATTTTAATCTCGGGGCGCCTGCGGCCGGAGAGGGACATCGAGTTGTGCAATTTGCACAAAGGCGAACAGGTGTTCTTTTGAAAGAACGCACTGAAGCTTCAATCATTGGGTTTTGGGATAAAGCCACACTTTAAGCGTTTTATGGTGTTTTATCTCCAAATCGTGGAGGCCTAAATTTATCTTTAAATCGGTTCGCCCCACCCGAAGGCGAACCGATCATCATTAAAAGCCACATAGGGCGGGGTATGTGAATACTGTAAGTGCCTAAGCCGCAGAAAAATCGTACAATAGATTATATATTTTTTCTCAGATATAAATATCCCGGGGGTATATTTCGGGAAAAAATATTTTTTATTTTTTATTTTTTGTTTGGTCACGCATTTTCCCTCACCAAATCTTTTTATTGTTTCGGATTACGGTTTTTATTCCTACTTCGTTGTTTCTTCTTCGTCTTGTTTGGTACTCAAACAAATAAATTCTCTACCATTTATTTCACAAGTAAAAAACTCTATTTCTTCCCCTACGTCCATATTATATTTTAATCGTAAATGTTTGGGCAAACTAATTCGACCACAACTATCTACTCGTCTGGTAATCTTTTCATTAATCAAAGCTTTCCACCATCCTTAATATTACTTCTTCTCCTATATCATACACCATACAATCCTATGCCTCAATTGTAGACCAAGAGAAAAGTTGAATAAATTTTGTAAAATCTACATAACCCGCATATACTCGATAATTTGGATCTATAATCACAGTAACATCAGCATATTTTATATAAGGTATATGATTTTGTACCACTCCAAAAGGTATCATAGAAAATAATTTTTTTGTATCCATTAATCTTGCGGCCAAAGTATTATCCTGCCCCAATACCGTAATCTTAGTTTCTTGTTCCAATAGCTCCATAATAATGCGGTTAGCCCAATCTGCAATTTTCTCGTCCAATTTATTATCTATAAACGTATATACTTCTTTATAATAATCACTTTTAACAATATCTTCTATTTCTGTTTGATTATTATAGCCTTCATCACCTGTATAATTATACCAATGGACTGTAAATCCACATAGTTCTAAAATTGCTCGCATCATATTAATAAATTTATCCATAAAAGTATTAATAGTAACTATTGCAATTGCGGGATTACCCGATCGGGGTAACCGAGAGACCGCATTCTCTTTTAATTTATGTACACGCTCTTTATATTCCGTTACTGTCATCGTCATTATCATTCCATCCTTCCGGCATAAACATATTTAACATAGCTTCTAAAATGGTTGATACCATAAAAAATGGACCACCTAATAAAAAAATAAGTAATACACAAAAGCTATCAATTTTAGTCATTTGAGCTATATAGGATATATTCTATACAAATAATACCAAGCCCATAATTAACCAAGCAATTATAAATAATATCATATTTGATACCAACCTTTCTTCTTTTATTTTATTATATATAAATTTTTTCTTTTTGTCAAGAAAATGGCATAATAAGACTTGACTTTTGGAAAATTTTCGGGTATAATATAATTGAAAAATGAGACTTGGAGGAAAATATGATTAAATTAGATTATACTTTAGAGTCTCCAGAAGAAAGAAATGAATTAGTTAAAAAGATCTTAGAGGAAAATCCAGAACCCTCTGAAAAATATTTAGAAGTTTTAGCAGATTATTTAGTT
>JAZUPL010000103.1:0-9136 GCA_045605175.1 Eubacteriales bacterium
ATAAACCCCTCCTAAGGGCAATACCCCACTTTTATCCCTCTTAAATTAAATTAAATACGCCTGCATAGTTAAATGGATATAATAAACCCCTCCTAAGGGTTAGTTACAGGTTCGATTCCTGTTGCGGGTGCCATAAAAATAAGGTCTGCCCTTGCGGTAGACCTTATTTTATTCTACTCGCCTGAATTGACCTGCTCTGCAATTGAAACGCAGCAGAATCAGGTTCGTATCCCAGACTTGCCGTTTCCCGTAGAAACCTTGTAGGGCGAGGCTGATTCCTGTTGTGCCCCCTCCACCAAGTTGTGTACGGCTACTCCTCCACCGAGATTCCGAATGTCGCTTCGCGACCTTCGTTCCTCGCTACGCTCGGATTTCGACTACGCTCAGGATGACACGGTGGGTTTTACCCTCGTTTTGAAAAATAATCGCCCATACGTAGGCAAGATTGAACTCCTATTAAAACTACTATGGTAACGTTGAAGATTCTTTTGCATTAACAGATACTATTTTGTGTTTTTCCCTTGAAATAAATTGGCTTTTGTGGTATAATATTGGTAAAGATTATGCTAAAGGAGGGAGAAAATATGGCACTTGAAAACAAGCTTGGAATTTCCGATTCGGCTACACTTGCCCGCGAAGAAGAACGCCTTAGTAAAATGCGCGCAATAGAACTTTTTGAAACGGATTTTCTCTCTTCGCTGATCCCAGGGACGTTTGACGCGCTTTCAAAAATACACGCATTCCTTTTTTCTGATATATACTATTTTGCAGGTGAAGTACGCACGGTGAATATTGCAAAAGGCAATTTCAGATTTGCTCCGCTTATGTATCTCGACACAGCACTTCAAAATATTGAAAAAATGCCCCAAAGCACATTCGATGAGATTATTGAAAAATATGTTGAAATGAATGTGGCACATCCTTTTAGAGAGGGTAACGGTCGAGCAACACGCATTTGGCTTGACCATATATTAAAATGCGAACTCGGAATAGTTGTTGACTGGAGTTTGGTTGACAAAGAGGATTATCTTCTCGCTATGGAAAGGAGTCCTATCAAGGATATCGAAATCAAATATCTTTTGAAAAACGCCCTTACGGATAAGGTAAACGACCGTCAGGTGTTTATGAAAGGTATAGATACAAGTTATTACTACGAAGGATATACAAGTTTCAAAACGGAAGATTTAAAATAGCATTTTGGCAGTCTTTTTTGACTGCCTTTTCCTTTATGTTTCTTTCATTTATGAATACTTATATCGAACCACTATTGACAAACAACAGTAACTATGATAGGATTTAATTAAATCAGAATATTAAAACAAAAGGAGTGCTATTATGTCAACTACCGTTTTAGAGATTATCCCGGGAAGATTGAAGCACAACAAGTTTGGAAAGGACGACCTTCGCCCTGTGCAGATAGAGGGCGATGTGGAAAAATGCGTCCTCGATGAGATGTCGAAATGGACATTGGTAAGACGGGAGGAAACATCGCTAAGTCACGAGGACATGGGTGACTATGACTACGGATGCAAGACTATCAACACACCTCTTGTAGAACTTAAGAGCGAGTGCATTGTGGCACACGGAAGACTTATTGGAATTTTGCACAGCGGTGTTATCTTCTTTACCGACGGAAAGAGCCCTATCGGTAAGGCATCCTACACTACAAGTTACGAAGAGGGACGCTCTACCTACTATACCGATGTGAAATTATCGTTAAAGAAGAATGCCGGAGTGACCGTGGTGGACGGTGTTATTTACCACGCGAAGGACGGAAACAGATATCACACCCTGCACTTTGCGCCCAAGGATTTAACCACGGTCGAAATTCACCCCGACACGGTGGAAATCGGTGAGTGCGCTTTCAAACAGAGTGGGCTCGAGAAACTGGTGCTTCCCGAAGGTGTAAAGTACATAGGAAACGAGGCCTTTTGGAAATGTAAAAATCTCAAAGAGGTATATCTCTGTAAGAGTCTTGATACTATTGGCGAGGAGGCCTTTAGGTACTGCTACAAACTTGAAGTGTTGGACATCCCCGAGGGCTTGGAGCTTATCAAGACGCGTGCATTTGACCACTGTGATAGCCTCAAAAAAGTGGTACTACCCGACTCGGCAACACATATTTGGTCGGGAGCCTTTGACTTTTGTAGATCGCTCGGCGAGGTGGTGCTGCCTAAAAATCTAAAAGAACTGTCCAGCATTTTTAGTTACTGCAATTCACTTACTACCATAGAAATACCCGAGAGCGTTACCAGTATATACGAAGATACATTCACGGATTGTTATTCGCTTTACTCGATCAAGATGCCAAGTGGCATAGATCGTATCTATCCAAAGGTTATTACCGGTTGCTACAACCTGGTTGAAATTATAAAAGAAGGGCCCCTCGAGATTGGACATTACGGTAACGCAACCCCCGCCGAGGAATGGGGGATCGATGTACACGGTGGCGAGAGCCGCTTTGTAAGAGAGGGCGACTTCCTCTTCTACCCCAGCAAGAATGGTCCTATGCTGACCGCCTATGTGGGAAAGGAGGTCGAAATCACTCTGCCCGAAAACTACAAGGGAGAGAAGTACACCATCAGAGGTTCTGCCTTCAAGAACTCGAAGGTGGAGGCTATCACCCTGCCCGACAGCTTTACCGAGCTTTCGCCTTCTGCCTTCTATGGCTGTGAGTCGCTCAAAAGGTTTAAGCTCTCGCCTAATATCACAGAGTTGCCCAAGGATGTGTTTAGCTACTGTAAAAATCTGGAAGAAGTTGAGCTACACGAGGGCATTGTAAGCATTGGCGAGGACGCATTTAGATTTACCAAAATCAAAAGTGTAGTTATTCCCGACAGCGTAACCACTATTGAAAAGTGTGCTTTCGAATACTGTAAGGCGCTTACCGAGGTGAAAATCGGTGCCGGTATTGACACAATTGCTTGCGCACTATTTTCAGGTTGCACGAGCCTTGCCTCTATAACCATCCCAGAGGGAATTTGGAAGCTTGACACGGTTGCCTTCAGTGATTGTACCTCGCTGGTAGAGGTCAAACTGCCGAGTACAATAAAAGAGGTCGGACACTCGGTGTTTAAGGGTTGTACGGCTCTTACAAATGTGCCAAGCGGCTTGCCTATTTTGACAAGCTGGATGTTCGAGGAATGCGACTCGCTCACAAATATAGATATACCCGAGGGGCCTACCGAGATAAGTTATTCCGCCTTCCTCGGGTGCAAAAATCTAAAGGTGGTAAAAATCCCCGAGTCGGTACATAAAATACAGTGCTCGGCATTTAAGGATTGTGGCAAGCTGACCGAGGTACACTTTGCCCACTTACAGGGTTGGCCATCCTCTTGGCGAGATGCACTTCAAGCTGCTAACTACTTCCGCAGAAATCAAGACAGCGACAACGCCGCAATGAATTTTACCTGTTAAGTTATATTATCTTTTTTTGCAAATATTAGTTTACAAAAGCAGATATGCCTCACTACCATCCTTGGTAGTGAGGTTTTTATTTTCATTTTAGAAAAAACACTTTTAATTTGCCTTGGTTTATGCTATAATAGGAGCAACTAATGGACAAGCGAGGGTAGTCTATGCCAAGAGAAAAAGCAGGAAGAAACAAAACTATTGACACAGGGTTCGGCGAGGGGCAGATTTATCTTGACAGGTGCATTACCCTTTCCGAGCCTTGTTTGGATTTGGACGGTGTACTAAACAAAACTATTCACGGCGATATGTCTGTGGTATGCCCTATGCTCCCCCCTCGGTGTGCCGACCTTATTATCGCAGACCCTCCATATAATTTAAGGAAGATTTTTGGCGAGAGTGCTTTTAATAAAATGAGCGACGGTGAGTATGAAAACTACACACGGGTATGGCTTTCCGCCCTTGTCGGGTTGCTTAAACCCTGTGGCTCTATATATGTTTGCTGTGACTGGGAATCGAGCCTTGTAGTGGGACGGGTTATGCAAGAGTTACTGTTTGTCAGGAACCGTATCACCTGGCAAAGAGAAAAAGGTCGAGGGGCGAGGTCCAACTGGAAAAACGGTATGGAGGACATCTGGTTTGCCACAAAGGGGGAGAAATACACCTTCAACCTTGACGCGGTGAAAGAGCGCAGAAAGGTGCTTGCGCCCTATCGCTTGGCAGGAGAGCCTCGCGACTGGGAAGAGGACGAAAACGGCAAATATCGCGACACCTGTCCCTCAAACTTCTGGGACGATATTACTATCCCCTTTTGGTCGATGCCCGAAAATACTGCCCACCCTACGCAAAAGCCCGAAAAACTTGTGGCAAAGTTGATTTTGGCAAGTTCTAACGAGGGAGATGTTGTGCTCGATCCATTTTTAGGCTCTGGCACTACGAGTGTGGTAGCGAAGAAACTTGGGCGAAATTACATCGGAATCGAAAAAGAGGCGCAGTACTGTCTTTGGGCAGAGCAACGGCTACAAATGGCAGAAAAGAATAGCGAAATTCAAGGCTACCGCGATGGCGTTTTTTGGCAGAGGAACTCCTGCCCAAAGGGTTAACGACGGTATCCGTGTCAAGAAAATCCCCTTGCAGAAAATACTGCAAGGGGATTGTTTTATTTAACCGTTTGTTTTATTTGGTTTGTTTTGTCGCACAAAGGCGAGATCTAAATTACTCTGCCTTAGGCTCTGCGTCCTTCATAGAGAGGTTCTGTCTGCCCTTCTCGTCGGTGCCGAGGTACTTAACGCGAACCTTGTCACCTACCGATACAGCATCCTCTACCTTTTCGGTTCTCTTATTCTGAAGTTTGGAGATGTGTACCATACCCTCCTTGCCGGGAGCGTACTCTACGAACGCTCCGATAGGAATAATTCTGGTAACAATACCGTCATAGGTTTCGCCAACAACAGGCTCGAATACTATTGCGTCGATGATAGACTTTGCCATCTCGGCACTCGCCTTGTCAACTGCTGCGATAAATACAGAACCGTCGTCGTTGATGTCAATCTTGGCACCTGTGTCGGCAACTATCTTCTGGATAACCTTTCCGCCCGAGCCGATAACCTCACGAATCTTGTCGGGGTTGATAGTCATGGAAATCATCTTGGGAGCGTAGGGAGAAACCTCCTCGCGAGGAGTGGGGATAGCGGCAAGAAGAATCTTGTCAATTATCTCATCTCTGCCCTGGTGGGTGGTTTCAAGAGCGCGCTTGATGATGTCGGGGGTAAGACCGTCAACCTTAAGGTCCATCTGGATAGAGGTGATACCCTTGTGAGTACCTGCAACCTTGAAGTCCATATCGCCGTAGAAGTCCTCAAGGCCCTGGATGTCTATCATAGTATCCCAAGAGCCGTCCTCGGCAGTGATAAGACCGCAGGAAATGCCTGCAACGGGAGCCTTAATCGGAACGCCTGCGTCCATAAGAGCAAGGGTAGAACCGCATACAGAGCCCTGAGAGGTAGAACCGTTGGAACTTACAACCTCGGAAACAAGGCGGATAGCATAGGGGAACTCCTCCTCAGAGGGGAGAACGGGAACGAGCGAACGCTCTGCAAGTGCGCCGTGGCCTATCTCACGACGGCCGGGGCTACGAAGTCCCTTTGCCTCGCCTGTGGAATAGCCGGGCATATTGTAGTGGTGCATATATCTCTTGGTGGTTTCCTCATCAAGTCCCTCAAGCTTCTGTGCCTCGGAGAGTGTACCAAGGGTTGCTATTGTGAGAACCTGTGTCTGTCCACGGGTGAAAAGTCCCGAACCGTGTACTCTCGGAATAACGCCAACCTCTGCTGCAAGAGGTCTGATTTCGTCCATTCTTCTGCCGTCCACACGCTTCTTGTCAACAAGGAGCCAACGACGAACTATCTTCTTCTGAATCTTGTAGATAAGTTCTGCAAGGATAACCTTGATGTCCGGGTATTTCTCCTCGAATGTAGCAACGATATCGTCCATAATGGGCTGCATCCTTGCATCTCTTACAGTCTTGTCGTCGGTGTCAAGGGCTTCCATTACACGCTCTTCGCAGTATGCGAAGATTTCGTCGAACATATCGTGGTCAAGTTCACCCGATGCGTAAGCAAACTTGGGCTTGCCTATCTCGGCAACAATGCCGTCGATAAACTCAACGAGTTTCTTAATCTCCTCGTGAGCCTGCATAATAGCCTCGAACATAACATCGTCGGATACCTCGTTTGCGCCTGCCTCGATCATAACTACCTTCTCACGGGAAGCGGCAACGGTAAGTTCAAGGTCGGAAACCTCACGCTCCGCCGCGGTGGGGTTAACAACTATTTTGCCGTCAACAAGTCCCATAAATACGCCACCGATAGGACCGTTCCATGGAATGTCGGAAATGGAAAGAGCAACAGATGCGCCTATCATAGCGGTGATTTCGGGTGAGCAATCGGGATCTACCGACATAATGGTAAGGATAAGCGAGATGTCGTTACGAAGGTCCTTGGGGAACAGGGGTCTAACAGGACGGTCGATAACACGGCCTGCAAGAACTGCCTTCTCGGAGGGCTTGCCCTCACGCTTCAAAAATCCACCGGGGATCTTGCCTACTGCGTACAGTTTCTCGTCATAATCTACCGAAAGGGGCAAAAAGTCGATGCCGTCACGGGGGGCGGCAGATGCGGTTGCAGTTGCAAGAACGGTGGTCTCGCCGTACTGAATAAGGGCTGCACCGTTGGCAAGACCTGCTATTTTACCAGTCTTTACAACAAGAGGTCTGCCTGCGAGTTCATAGGTGAACTCTCTGTAATTGTCAAATGTCTTGAAATTTTCTACCATAGTTTTTTCCTCCTAAAAATTTTGTTTTTTCTGAGGGCGACCATAGCACTTAAATAAACGCTTGTCCTGCAAACGCATATTTAACTGCTACCTCGCACCTCGTTTTTTGTTTTCATAAAAAACGGGAACAACCATGTGCTCCCGTTTTTTATCCTTATCCCGGGAAGTAATTAAATTACTTTCTGAGACCAAGTCTCTTGATTACCGCTCTGTATCTTTCGATATCCTTCTTTGCGAGGTAAGCAAGCAACTGCTTTCTGTGACCAACCATCTTGGAAAGACCTCTCTGAGAGTGGAAGTCCTTAGGGTTCTTCTTCATGTGCTCGGTAAGACCGTTGATTCTATCGGTAAGGATAGCGATCTGCACCTCGGGAGAACCGGTATCTCTCTCATTGATCTTGAATTCCTCAATAATGGCGCTCTTTGCTTCTCTGGAAATCATTTTTCTTCACCTTTCTAAAATTTTATCCATAAAACCGGGTAGCGTGCGGGTGAAAAGCGAACACCACGCAAGGGATAATCCCACAGCGGAGTGATGCCATACACGCAACTCAGTATTAGGCCGAGTGTAATTATATCATATATTTTTTTATTTGTAAAGGGTTTTTGTAAAAAAGAATATTTTTAGTTAGTATCGTGATATTAGATAAAAGAATATCTATCTTTTTATAAAGTTTTCACAGTTTCGTCACTTTTACTCTCTGCTTCCTCCTCCAACTCGTGGACAATCTGTTGTTGCTCCGAGAACTTGATAGCCTTTGGCATATTGAGGTGGAACACCGTAGCAAATACACGAATAAGGAATACCGAGAGCATACCGACTATACTTGCAACCACCTCGCCAAGTTCGCTCGGCATCCAATAAACCGATATGCAATAATATAAAACCGAGCCCGCCGCAGCCGCGAGGGCGTATATTCTCTTGCGGAATACGAACGGTACATCCATAAGACACACATCACGCACCATACCACCGCCAATAGATGCGATAACACCCATCATTATTGCGAGGAACGGCCCCTCCTGCGGGCAGAGTTCCATTGTTATTTTTACGCTCGCCACCGCAAAAGCACCAAGACCTGCAGCATCTATGAAGTTGTTTACACCAAGGACGTTTTCCTTGTTTTTTACGTACCACTTTTTGGATAGGCGAGCAATCAGGAAAACGAGCAGGCTCGTCACGGTGCAGATTATAACAAATAGCCACAAATCATTAAAGAATGCGGGAATTCGACCTATAATTATGTCGCGCATTATACCTCCACCAAAGGCGGTGATATGCGACAGAAATACTACACCGACCAGGTCGGTTTCCTTATCAATTGCGACAACCGCACCGGAAAAGGCAAAGGCAACTACACCAATTAGTTCAATAATAAAGATTATCGTATCCATGTCACACTATCCAATTGATTAAAGTTTTTCAAGAAGTGCCATAAGTGCTTTTCCTCTGTGACTTATAGCATTTTTTTCCTCGTCGGTTAACTCGGCAACGGTGCGAGTGTCACCATCGGGAACAAATATCGGATCATAGCCAAAGCCTCTGTCACCTCGCCAATGCTCGGTTATAGTGCCGTACATATACCCCTCGGCAGTTATAGTAGTGCCATCGGGATACACAAGCGCTATGGCGGCGGTATAATGGGCGGTCTTGTCCTCCTTGTCTTTTAGCAACTCAAGAAGAAGGTTGTTGTTATCAATATCATTTCCGTGGCCACCCGAAAAACGGGCACTATATACACCGGGCGCTCCATCAAGGGCGTGGGCGCATATTCCACTGTCATCAGCAAGCGAGGCGCATCCTGATATTTCGGCAATTTCCCTTGCTTTTTTGAGTGCGTTCTCAATAAAGGTGGTGCCATCCTCCACCGTTTCGTGCTCGATACCTGCCTCAGAAAGCGAAAGTATCTCATCAAACTTGCCACCGAGAATCTTCTTTATCTCGTAAATCTTGTGCTTGTTATTAGATGCTATAATAAGTTTCATATCAACCTCGATGAAAACAATTATTTACATTAACGGTGCAAAAACCTGACACGGGTGCCAGGTTTTCGATATATTCTTAGAAGAGCCCTGTAATTTTTCCGTTCTCGTCCACGTCAATCTTTTCTGCGGCGGGAACCTTGGGAAGGCCGGGCATTGTCATAATGTCACCGGTCAAAACTACAACAAATCCCGCACCTGCAGATACCTTTACATTCTTTACTGTAACGGTAAATCCAGAGGGTGCGCCGAGTTTGGTAGGATCGTCCGAGAAGGAATACTGTGTCTTGGCAATGCAGACAGGAAGATGGGACAAGCCCATAGAGGTCAGCTTTTCGATCTGCTTTTGAGCTGCAGGGGTAATATTGACACCGTCACCACGATAAACACGGCGGACAACAAAGTCGGA
>JAZUPL010000104.1:0-12641 GCA_045605175.1 Eubacteriales bacterium
AGCTCCTCGTTTGTGGGGATCATGTATACCGCGACGCGAGAATCGTCCGCAGAGATCTTAACGGGCTCTGAGGAATGACCGAAGGTGTTCCTCTCCTTATCAAGCTTAACGCCGAGGAATTCGAGTCCCGAAAGTGCATTCTCTCTGATGTAAGGCGTGTGCTCGCCTATGCCCGCCGTGAATACGATCGCATCAAGACCGCCCATCGCGGCTGAATACGAGCCTATGTATTTCTTGATCTGGTAGCAAAGCATATCGAATGCGAGCTTCGCTCTCTCATTGCCCTCTTTCATCGCGCGCTCAACGTCGCGTGAATCGGAGCCAACGCCGCTTATGCCGTCGAAGCCGCACTTCTTATTAAGGTAGTTATCAACCTCCTTCGGAGTGAAGCCCTTCTTCTCCATAATGAAGGGGACGATGGCGGGGTCTATCGAGCCTGAGCGAGTTCCCATAAGAACTCCGTCAAGAGGTGTGAAGCCCATAGAGGTATCTACGCACTTTCCGTCCTTTACAGCGGTTATGGAAGAACCATTTCCTATATGGCAGGTTACAATCTTTGTTCCCTCTGCCTCGCCACCAAGGAGTTTTATCATCTCTCCAGCAACATATCTGTGAGATGTACCATGCGCACCATAGCGACGAATTTGGTATTTTTCATACATATCATAGGATATACCATACATATACACCTCTTTTTCCATAGTCTGGTGGAAAGCGGTGTCAAATACCATTACCTGAGGCTTTTGAGGCATAACTGCAGTGCATCCGTTAATACCCATAATGGCTGCAGGCGTATGCAGAGGTGCGTATGCTACGCATTTATTAAGAATTTCCATAGCCTCGAGGGTTACAAGCATAGACTTCGAGAAATATGCTCCACCGTGAACAACCCTGTGTCCTATGGCTTCAATTTCGTCCACAGAATTTATGCAACCATAGGTGGAGTCAAGCAATGTGTCAACAACCAGTTTGGTTGCTGCAGAGTGATCGGCAAGAGGAGTTTCACAAATATACTCTTCCTTACCCTGTGTCTTGTGAATAATACGAGAGCCCTCAATTCCAATTCTCTCACAGTTTCCCTTTGCAAGCACGGTGTTGGTTGCAGTGTCAAACAACTGATATTTCAACGAACTTGAGCCTGCATTTACAACTAAAACCTTCATAATGTTCTAAACTTCTCCTTTGATGTTAGGTTAAATTTGACAATAACAATTATACACCAACAAACTCAAATATTCAATATTAATTCAAAATTTTAAGAGAAAATCTTTATTAGAAAGGGGGAAGGATATGATAACGGTTGCAATAGTTACAGAATATAATCCCTTCCACTCAGGACATAAATATCAAATAGACTCTATTAGGGAGCGTTTTGGCTCGGATACAAGAATAATTGCCCTGATGAGCGGCAACTTTACGCAAAGGGGCGAGGTTGCCATATTAGACAAGGGAGAGCGTGCTAAAAATGCCATAGATAATGGAGTAAATCTTGTACTCGAACTGCCTTTCCCATTCTCAATAAGTTCTGCTGAACTGTTTGCCGGGGCGGCTATAAGCATACTTGACCGTCTTGGTGTAGTTGACTATCTCGCATTTGGCAGCGAGGAGAGCGAAATCGAAAGACTTATAGAATACGCCAAGAACTGTATGTCAAACGATTACCAACAACGGTTAAACGAACTTATTGTAAGCGAGAGCACAGACGGGTATGCCGTGCTATGTCAAAAGGCGTATGAAATCACCTTCGGTGCAGATGCCCCTGCCGTTAAAATGTCTCCTAATAATATTCTTGCATTAGAATATATTAAGGCTCTAACTAAAAGAAAAAGCAAAATTAAACCCGTAGCCTTTCTTCGCTTGGGGGCGGATTATAATGCAGAAATTGATTGTCAAAGCACTCACCAAAGCGCCACAGGAATTAGAGCCGCATTGCTGTCGGGTGAATATTCTGCCCTTGAATATGTTCCAGAATCCACAAAACGGTCAATTTTATTTTGCAAAGAAAATGGCACATTCCCTGTGGACAATTTTGCTCTTTCTTCCGCAATTATTTCTTCAATCAGATTAAACTCACCACTGACGATGACAAATATTCATGACGTCGGCGGTGGTTTATATAATCGCCTCTTTGCAAGCGCACAAGAGGCAAACAACCTCGATACACTAATAAGTCTTACCGAAACAAAGAAATATACCACTTCAAGAATCAGACGTGCTATATGGTATTCCTTCCTCGGCGTTACCTCCTCCGATGTAAAGGAAGCCCCCGAATACACTCAAGTTCTTGGAATGGATGAAGTAGGAAGGACTATACTCAAAGAAATAGGAAAGCAGTCTTCCCTCCCCATTGTGACAAAACCTTCAAACGTTGTTGCTCTATCCTCGATTGGCAGACGTCAGCTGAGCAATTCACAACGGGCAGACTCGGTTTTTGAGTTGTGTAAACCTTCGCCCGGAAAAGGCGATGCATCGCTTCGTTTTTCGCCCTATGTAAAAAAATAGCGAGTGTTGCGATTTGTTTATATCATCTGTTTTTGTCGAATGTATTTACACAGAGCAAAACATTTGGTATCATAGGTTCGAAGACGGTAGCCATTGACTGTTTTCAAATATGAGAAAGGAGAAAATTTATGCTTAACACAAATGGCGTCGGTCAAAATGAATTCCTTGAATACAAGGGAAAACCCTTGGTTCGTCAGGGCAACGAAATCATCTACGGCGATATGTCAGAAAAACACTACATATTTATGATGATTATGACCGAAAAAAACACAGAAAACGGGAACATTCCCGACAAGATTATGGTCCAATTGTTTGAGACCGCTACAAAGTCGCTAACTAATCAAAAGATAGTAAGCGGTTTTAAGGAAGCATTCGAATTTGCGGATGCTTGGCTTGATCGTTACAATAAGTAACACTAACACGTACGCATTTTGATGCGTAAGGAGGTAAAAAATGAATACTGTCAAAAATGGCAACCTTATTAAGGCGGTTGCTTTTTTTGTCATTATTGCCATTCTTGCACTTACTCTGATAATTGTTGCAAACGGATGGCAAGACGACACAAATGAGCCGGATAACAGCGAAGCCGACGGTGATAATACAGACACACCAACAAGCGGCGATGCTGATAACGATACACCCACAACACAACAACCACCCGAACCACCCGAAGAACCCAAAGTTCCCATGTATCTTTGTCCTATAAGTGGGATTGAAACAACCGAACAAATAAGCAAATCACGCCCCTTGGTATTAACAATTGATGCAAACGCACCGCTATATGGTGTTTCCTCGGCAAGTATGATAATAGAAGTTCCTATTGAAAATGGCGCTACTCGTTCACTTTTATTCACCTATGAAGGTGAGAAACTCGGAAAACTTGGTTCTATTACACACACAAGAGATACGCTTCTTGATATTGCTAAAGATTTTACAGGCATATCAATTTCTCTTGGAAATGATGGTCATATACAGAATAATAACGAGGAATATGAGGGTATTGATTTAGGTGAAAATATCGGTTACCACTATACCGAATACTCCACATTTTGTTACACAAACGCAGATTTGGTTAAGTCTATGCTAAAAAATCTTGCGGTTGACCGTACTTTAACAACAACAGCCCCCTTTAACTTTATTGGGTATTTTGACAAAGAGGTAGAGGGCGATTTAATCGCATCGAGCATAAATATAAACTACGGCATAAATAACAAAACTTCCTTTTCCTATGATATAGTGTCGGGTGAATATACACTTTCTAAAAACGGATTGGAAGTTCGTGATTTGCTAAATGACAAGAAAACATCCTTTGATAATCTCTTTATTCTGTTTGCAAATAGCGCAACCTACGAAACAGACGAATATACCGAAACGGTTTTAGACCTTAATGGTGGCGAGGGACTCTATTTTACTT
Source organism: Eubacteriales bacterium (assembly GCA_045605175.1). GTDB lineage: Bacteria > Bacillota > Clostridia > Oscillospirales > CAG-272 > UBA1740. The sequence goes on from JAZUPL010000104.1 coordinate 3,917, forward strand.
GTGGTACGGCAATAAAAATATCCTGGACTCGAAGCGAAGACGGAACTCTTGAATTTATTGACGAGTTAGGCAACAGCCTAAAAGTCAATCGTGGACGTTCATATATCTCTTTTGTAAAGGCGTCTATGAAAAATTCGGTAGAATTTTCTTAATAAAAATAATAAGAGCAAGAAATGTGGCATCTAATATGCCCCCCTCTTGCTCTTATTTTTTAGGACTCCATTTGTTTGCCGAGGAATATTCCTGCGGTCTGTATTAGTTTGCACTCGGTTTCGTAGGATACCTTTGAACTTGTGCTTCCGTCGAGATTTTTTGCAGAAAGGACACAACCTATTACATCTCCCTCGCTTATAATCGGCATTGCGCACCCGACGTAGTGCGAGCCTCCGTCCATTGTAATTGGAACAGAATCTTTATCTGTTGGATTAGTGTAAAGCGTTCTATTTTCTACTATCTGTTCAAGTTCTTCAGAAATTCTCCTGTCGAGGTATTCCTTTTTTGATGCACCTGAAACCGCAATAATTTCATCTCGGTCACATATAAATATGGTCATATTAGAGGCCTTTTGCAGACTGTCTGCATACTCGCTGGCAAAACTCTGCAGTTCGCCTATGGGTGAATATTTCTTAAATATTACCTCGCCCTCTCTATCGGTGTATATTTCAAGCGGATCGCCCTCTTTTATGCGAAGTGTTCTTCTTATCTCCTTGGGGATAACGATTCTACCCAAGTCATCTATTCTTCTTACTATGCCGGTGGCTTTCATAAATATATAAATAATCTCCTTGTTTGTGATTTGTGATGTTAGTTTTTACAAACGATAGGTTATTTATACTTGGTTTAGTAATGTTGTGCCACAAAGCCAAGTCAATATTAAGTAACTATGGGTATATTTGGTTTTTATTAACTACTTGTTTTATTTATTTTACTTTAATATGTTGACTTTTTTCTTTTTATTTTGTAAAATAACTGTATAAGACTTTGGAGGTTTTATTATGAACATACAACAGGCTAATCCCGATTTATGGATGTTTTTTGAAAACTGTGACTCATATGCCCAGGATAAAGCGGAAGATTTGGAGTGCAGAAGATGGCTTGACACCCTAAAAATTGCAGAATTTATCAGAATAACCGACTGCAAAAAATATAGATGCACACCCGACAATATGTCAACATCCTATTCCGAGGAATATAGTGACCACAACAGCGAAGACGGTTACGCATTCTATGAACATAGAGCTAAAAGAATTAGCAAAGAAGAGTACGAGGCTCTACGAGAAGCATATAATAACTTAAGCGAAAAAGACAGAGATTACTATGTTCATGTTTTTACAAACGTTTTTCATTTAAATTATAGGAAAGATTTTTTAAGAGAAGATTTCTTGATTATAAAGCCGGTCAAATATGATTCGCTCTATTTACATCAAGTTGCTGTTTTGGCTCAAATAAAGGATATTGACGGATACTATCTTTTTGAGTTTTATAATTAACCAATCTTTTACATAGCATACATTTGTAGATGCTGTATGCACCAAAAATAAAAGACGAGAGGACGTTTCGGCTATCTACCGATTTGTGCTCTCGTCTTTTATAATATTATTTAGTCAAATTTAGAACAATTATCTTGGTGAAAATCCTACCTAGTTATATAGAGATAATTTTTGCCAGATATCCTCGGAGGCTCTTTCGACAAAGGATAAATGCTCACCCATCTTTTTCATAGCGGAAACAAAATGCTTGTATGCATTTTTGTCCTCGCCGTGGATATCGCTTCCCAGGGCTACTACAACTCCCTGTTCCATCCAAGAGTATAGATGCTTACGCTTAAAGAATACATCCAGGGAATCGGCATTTAACTGTATCTTTGCGCCGTATTCAAGCAGAAGATTTATATTTTCCTCCACGTATCTGTCTGCGTGGGCGAGAATAACCTCGTAACCGTCCTTTACAAGGTCGGATATTATATATTTATATTTTTTGTCGAAGAAATTAAAGGGTAATTCCAACAGAAGCGTTCTTGAACCGAAAAGGCAAAGTTTTTCTAACCCCGGTAGGTTTTGAATATTGTCACAAATCAACACCTCTGCCCCAAGTCTTATTGATGACGCATCAATGTGTGGTGACAGCGTCTGATATGCCGCTTCACGAATATTAAGAAAACGCTCAAGCGATATTTTGTCAGGATAAAAATGTGGGGTTGCAATAATCTTATCAACCCCACACTCGTTTGCAAATTTAATTTGAGTGAGGGAGGTTTCTAAAGAACGAGATCCGTGATCTGCACCAGGAAGTATGTGCGCGTGGAAATCAACCATATTAGTATCCCTCTAAAAATTATTCTTCTTTTTCCCCTCTGTTTCCATAACCGTATGAACCGTATTTTCCATATCGACCATACTTTCCATATCTTCCGTATCCGTTACCGGACTTCTTGGAATCATAGGAGCAAAGCACGATACCAAAAACGTTTGAATCGGCACCTTTAAGTTTGCCAATTGCCTCGGACAACGCGTTTACATCAGAATAGTCTGCACGCGCCACCATGATATATCCATTAACATGCTCGTTGAGCAAGAGTGCATCCGCAACCACGTTAATGGGAGGGGTATCAATAATAACATAATCAAAATTGCTGTCCAAATACTCGACAAGTTTCTTCATTCTCGAAGAAGAAAGCAAGCCGGGTGTATTTGCGTTTCCTGCACCGGAGGTAATAACCTTCAAATTACCGTATGCAGTTTCGGTCAAATGAGGCTCAGCATCAATAGATGCAAGGTATTCACTAAGACCGTGAGCGCGCTCGTCAAGATTTAAAAGCTTTGGAACACGAGGGCTACGCATATCAGAGTCAATGATACAAACACGGGACTCGGGAGAATTTATAGCGATTGTTATAGCCAGGTTTATCGAAAGAGAGGTCTTTCCCTCGCCGGGATACGCACTCGTTATAACAAGTTTTTTACACCCCTCCTCAAGAGGAAGATACAACACGTTGGTGTAAAGAGAACGATATGCTTCTTTTACAGCAAAGGGGGTTTTCTCGTTAATAATACGCTGTACATCTACAAACGTACTGCTATGCGGGAGTGTCTTATTCATTTGCTCGCCTCCTCATCACTAACATATCTCGGTATAACACCAAGAACGGGTATATCAAAGTTGTCCTCTATCTTCTTGATATCACGGATAGTAACATCAAACATAGTAGTCAAGAATACAACAACCATAGCAAGTATAGCACCAACAACAAATCCTATAATCGCGTTTCTAACAACATTTTTGCTGTTTGGGGCAATAGGAGGAACGGCAGGATTTATTATAGTAGTATAAATACTTCCCTTTTCGTAAGGAAGTCTGTTAGGAAGTTCGTCACGGACCGCCATCGAAAGCGATGTTGCAACTGCATAGGCTAAATCAGGATCTCCTGAGGTTACAGAAATTTCAAAAGCCTCAGTGTTATCATAACGAACAATGGAAATCATTGAAGAAAGTGCAGTGGGTGTCAAATTCCAGTCTTTATCCGCATACTTCTCGTCATTTCTGATATTATCACTTACAGAAAGAAGAAAATCGTTACTGTATATAACAACCTTATAGGTATCTACCATATCAGAAGCGAGGTCACGGTCATTAGAATTTATGCTTGTGCTTGACTTTGATATCATCATAGTAGCACCAGCAGTATATGAATCCGACTGAATAAATCCAGAATATACACCAAGTCCAAGTGCAAAGACCAGAGCAACTATAACAATAAGCCAAATTTTTGGTACAAAAATCATCAATAGATCTTTGAAGCCTAATTCTTCTTTATTTGCTTTCATTATACCCTCACAAAAAATTATTTCGCTTTATTATACAATACAATGCCAAAAAAGTCAAGGCAATTTACTATTATTTAAGATTATATAGTATATTTATGTCTAAATACAACAAAATAATAGAATTTTTGTTGTTATGTTTGTAGAAAATATTTGAGCCTTAACATATTATTTTCAAAAAAAATTAAAAGGAGCCGTTAGGCTCCTTTTAATTAGGCTGATTCAGTTAGGGCGTTATCCATCCCTAAGTTATTCCGCCTCGGTGGTTTCGGGAGTTTGTTCGACGGTTTCAAGAATAACGATAGAGTCATCGTTCTGGGGTTGGCCGTACTCAGCAACTTCCTTTGTCCAACCTATTGCAGGACAGTAGTAAGCAATAAATACATTACCTGTATAGAGAAGATTCATCTCGTACACGCCTGTACCCTCGGTAAAGGATACTACGTTGCCATCATCGTCCAGAGAATAGCAGGTGCCGGAAGCACCATACTGAAGAAGATTTCTTAAATACTCATCTGTATTAAGCGCATAAATGATATCCATGCATCTGTTGTAGTAGTTATTGTACTCATTTCTAATAGTCGAGGAAACCTCGCTGTCAACGTTGCCGTTAGCATATCTTTCGTCCTTTTCGTGACGGGCAATAGCAAACGCGCTGGAGAATGCCTCGGCTCTGTTTACAACAGGATAACCGTTGGGATTCTCTGCCGTTCCGTCAGGGTTGCAAATATAGCCTTGAGCCTCGTAGAGAGCCTTATCTGCATAAGTGCCGGTAACGAACTTGATGCTTTCTTCTACGGTATAACCAAATTGACCACCAAAAGTCTCTACTCTTTCAATAAACTCCTGGGTTGCTTCTGCATCGCGAGAGGTGATCTTGTTTGTCTTATTAGAACCAAAACTAAGATCCTCGGCAACTTTTTTATTGATAAGTATGTAATTGTACTCGCCAATAACGTGGTTGTTAGGAACGCAGTAATTCATCGGCTGAAGAGAGTTTACCCCCTGAACAGACTCATACATAATAGACGCCTCGATAAGCGAATGGCAAACCTTCTTATTAAGTTGACCGTAAGCCGTAGAATCAAACTGTTTGGTTATATTTGCAAGGAGATTGCTTTCATAAAGCGTATCAAAGAGTCCAACACTGTTTATAAGAACTATATCCGCCTTGTCTTCACCTTCAAGGGCGAGGTCGTTTGTTACCGTATCGGCATACTCTGCCTCGGTCAAATAGTGAATATCAAGTGTAGTATTAAACTTTTCTTCAAGATATTGGTTAATAAGGAACTCGACGGTAACCATCGCATTTTCGGTGGTGGACTCTCCTACAATAATGTAGAAATCGAGTTCAACATCCTCAATAACAGTCTCCTGGAAACCAAGTTTATCAAGTTCGTTTTGCGCTCCGGTGACAACATCCTCGTCGCAGCTGACAAGAAGGAAACACAAAAGCAAAGCACAAATAGCCATACATATAATTTTTTTCATTATTGATGCCGTCCTCCAAAAAGGAATATTTATTCTAAACTATTTTACAATAAAATATTGGAAAAGTCAAGGTGTTTTTTAATCTTTGACGCTCCTATTACAACAAAAATGTAAGGTTGTACATATCGTACAGAGTTGTTTTGTGCAAATTGATAATTTAGTTGGCAAGATAGTCGCGAAGAGTCTTGGATCTTGAGGGATGACGAAGTTTACGAAGCGCCTTTGCCTCGATTTGTCTTATACGCTCTCTGGTTATATCAAACTGCTTTCCAACCTCTTCAAGAGTGCGTGTTCTTCCGTCATCAAGACCAAAGCGAAGCCTTATAACCTGCTCCTCTCTGGGGGTCAGGGTGTGAAGTATGTTAGAAAGTTGCTCTTTAAGAAGTGAATAAGAAGCACTGTCCGAGGGGGCAGGTGAATCGTTATCCTCAACAAAATCCCCAAGGTGGCTGTCCTCTTCCTCGCCTATGGGAGTTTCAAGCGATACAGGATCCTGCGCTATCTTTTTGATTTCAAGCACCTTTTCAGATGTCATGCCAAGACGCTCTGCTATCTCGTCGGTAGTGGGTTCGCGCCCAAGTTCTTGGAGGAGTTGACGAGATGTTCTGGAAACCTTATGTATAGTTTCAACCATATGGACAGGTATTCTGATAGTTCTCGCCTGGTCAGCAATAGCACGGGTTATGGCTTGTCTGATCCACCAGTGAGCATAGGTGGAGAACTTGTATCCTTTGCTGTAATCGAACTTCTCTACCGCCTTAATAAGACCGAGATTTCCCTCTTGGATAAGGTCGAGGAAGTACATACCCTTTCCTACGTGCTTTTTCGCAATACTTACAACCAAACGAAGGTTTGCCTCAATTAGTTCGTCCTTTGCAGCCTTGTTGCCAAGAGCAATCTGCTCGGCAAGGTAGAGTTCTCTTTCAGGAGTGAGAAGAGGAATTTTTCCTATTTCTTTAAGGTACATACGAACGGGATCATCGATAGAAAGTCCTTCCTGTGAGAAGAGTTTTTCGATGCTCTCCGCCTTAGTATCCTGCTCTATTGCCTTGATTTCCTCGTTGTCAAGTTCGTCGGGAGCAACCGAATCAATATCCACCTGAGCAATATCATAGTCGATATCCTCAAGAGCCTTCATAAGCTCGGAACCGCCCATTCCGGCATCACCTGTGGAATCAATAATCTCATAAACGTCAATTTTGTCTCTGCTCATCTTTTATACCTTCCTTTATTTTATACTATTATAAACCTTCACGCAGTCTTTTCAGCATATCTTCAAGTTGACTTGCGGAATCAATGCTTTCTGTTTCTTTCTTCTGTAACGATCTTCTAAGTGTGTCAATGCTTTCTAAAAGCACCTGCACCGAGTTGTTCCCAATCTGCATTCTCTCGATTTTCATTCTCGTTATTCGGCTAACCTGTTCTGGAGTAAATACTTCATTTACGTTGGAAAGTCTTTCATCCCCTGAAGAATATGCCTGTTCAATATAAGAGAAAATCTGAAGATTAAGTTCGGTATGGAAATCTTCCTTTGACAAAAGATTTTCATCAAAAACCTTTTTGCGATATTCGGGGTAAATCAATAAAAGGCCAAGAACGTTTTCTTCGTTTCTTGCAATTATAGGTGCTTTAATGAAATCAGGATTCACAGTGTCACCGTGTCCCATAGCCCCCTGCCTAATTCCTTCGGTCGCTTTTTTTCTAACCAAGAATTGATTTCGTCGAACAATTCTTGTAACATCCGCCTTTACACTATCGAAAGAAACATTGAATTTTTTTGAAACAGCATCTATATAAATATCGCGTTCTGCCTCGGAATAAATCTCTGAAATAACTTTTTCGAGTTCTACGAGGGCGTCAATTCTCTGTTGAGGATCGTTAATATTAAACCTTGTGAGAATGTTATCAAAGTTAAATTGAAACTTACTCTTCGGCTTGTCCACCAAGGCACGAAAAGCATCTCTGCCATAAGATTTTATATACTCGTCAGGGTCCTTTGCACCACTTATATGTAGCACGCTTACGTCAACGCCATACTCCTCAAGGATTTTCATAGCACGGGTGGTGGCTTTCTGCCCAGCCTCGTCCGAGTCATAGCATATAATTACACGCTTTGTGTAATTTTTGAGAATTCTCGCCTGCTCCGAGTTTATCGCAGTACCGAGGGTAGCAACAGCATTTGTAAAACCTGCCGCGTGCAAAGAAATTACATCGGCGTATCCCTCGCAAAGAATAACACTCTCGGAAGAATTGTGTCTTGCAAAGTTCAACGCGAACAAATTGCGCAGTTTTTTGAACACGGGGGTATCCGAAGAGTTCAAATACTTTGGTTTACTGTCATCAAGGACTCGACCACCAAAGGCAACAACTCTACCCGAAACATCTATTATCGGGAAGATAACTCTGCCCCTGAATTTATCGTAATAATTTCCTCTTTCGCTCTTGGATATTAAGTCGGCGAGCAAAAGTTCTTCTCTTGTATATCCCTTTGAAAGAAAATACTTCATCAGCAAGTCAAAGGATTTTGGCGCGTATCCAAGGCCGAAATGGGTTATAGTAGCCATATCCATTTTTCGCTTGTCCAAAAAATAGGACAGCGCCTCTTTTGCCTCCGGGTTATTCGCTTTTAGGTTCTCGTGGAAATAGCGAGCCGCCTCTTGGTTAAGCGCATATAGCCTTTCCCTGTCAATTCGAGGGCCAGCCTGATATTCATCGGTGTCAACGACGGTTATTCCCGCCCGCTTACCAAGGAATTTAATAGCATCAACGTACGCCAGGTTTTCCATTCTCATGGTAAAACTGATTTGGTCGCCTCCTGCTCCACAACCGAAGCAGTAAAAACTGTTATCCTGGGTATAAACGGTAAATGAAGGTGTTTTCTCACCATGGAAAGGACAAAGCCCTTTCAGGTTTGAACCTGAACGTTTTAAGGGAACGTATGCTCCTACTAAGGATTGAATATCGGTTCTTAGTAAAATTTCTTCAATTATCGCTTTATCTATCACTATTTTCACCCCCTCATTCTATAAGATACGCACGCTTTCTAAAAAAACACTTTATTTTTGTCAAATTATATCAAAAATCAAATTTTTCCTCTGTTACATCAAGTTTCACTCTACTTGCAGTAGCACTGACAAGCTGCTCTATCAAATTATCCAACATCGACTTGCGAATACTTCCCGAAAGTTCCACTTTGTCGGTGTATCTAATATCACCCGATCTAAAACCGTTTTTTTCAAGAACGGTTATAATTTTTTGATAATCAGAATAGGAAACTTCTATATTACAATAGGAATAAATATCATAGGTTATTATTTCGCCCGATTTAAGAGCGCCGTTTGCTGCGGCAGAATATGCTCGCACCAAGCCACCCGTACCAAGCAAAGTGCCGCCAAAATATCTGGTAACAACAA
>JAZUPL010000105.1:0-17649 GCA_045605175.1 Eubacteriales bacterium
TCAACTTGAAATTAAGCAGCTTGACAATCCTCACAAGATCACCGATGTTAAGCACGACATTGCTCGCGTAATGACTGTTCTTCGCGAGAAGAATGCATAATGGGAGGAAATGAAAATGACTGAGATCCGTGAACAGAGAAAGGTTAGAGTTGGCATAGTTGTAAGCACCAAGATGGACAAGACCATCGTAGTTGCAATAGTTGACAACGTTCGCCACCCTAAGTACGGCAAAATCATCAAGAGAACCGTTAAGATTCATGCTCATGATGAAGAGAACGTATGCACCGTAGGTGACAAGGTAGCAGTGATGGAAACAAGACCTCTTTCCAAGACCAAGAGATGGAGACTTGTTGAGATCATCGAAAAGGCAAAATAATATCACTAAACCAGTAAGCAGGTCGTAACTTGCTGAATAAGGAGGAAAAAACAGTGATTCAACAGCAATCTTTAATGAAAGTCGCTGACAACACCGGTGCAAAGGAACTTATGTGCATCCGTGTTCTTGGCGGTACCGGCCGTCGCTATGCAAGCATCGGAGATATCGTTGTTTGTGCTGTAAAGAAGGCAGCTCCCGGCGGCGTTGTAAAGAAGGGCGATGTTGTAAAGGCGGTTGTAGTTAGAACTGCTAAAGAGACTCGCCGTGCAGACGGTTCTTACATCAAGTTCGATGAGAACGCTGCAGTAATTATAAAGGAAGACAAGACCCCCAGAGGTACTCGTATCTTTGGCCCGGTTGCAAGAGAACTTCGTGAACACGATTTCACCAAGATTATGTCTCTTGCTCCCGAGGTGCTCTAATTTTCGAGGAGGATGAAATAATGGCACAACTTCATATTAAAAGAGAAGATACCGTTGTTGTTCTCTCCGGAGAAGACAAGGGCAAGAGAGGTACTGTAATCGCAGTATCTCCCGAAGAGGGAAAGGTTATCGTTTCCGGTGTCCACACCGTTTCCAAGCACACTAAGGCTCGCAGACAGGGTGAGGCATCTCAAATAGTTAAGACCGAGGGTGCTATCTATGCATCTAAGGTTCAACTCGTTTGTCCCAAGTGCGACACAGGCGTTCGCACCAAGGTTGGTTACAAGACCGTTGGCGACAAGCAGGTTAAAGTTCGTCTTTGCGCTAAGTGTGGCGCAGAAATATAAGAGGAGGGTGTAAAGATGTCGAGATTTTCTGAAAAGTACATTTCCGAAGTAGCACCTGCTCTTATGGCGAAGTTTGGCTACACATCTGTAATGCAGATCCCCAGGTTCAACAAGATAGTTATCAACGTTGGCTGCGGTGATGCAAAGGATAACTCCAAGGTTATCGATAGCGTAATTGAGGAAATCACCCTGATCTCCGGTCAGAGAGCGGTTCCCACCTACGCTCACAAGTCCATCGCAAACTTCAAACTCCGTGAGGGTATGAAGATCGGTGTTAAGGTTACTCTTCGTGGAGAGAGAATGTACGAGTTTATGGATAAACTCTTCTCCTTCGCTCTTCCCAGAGTTCGTGACTTCAAGGGTATCAACCCCAACGGCTTCGACGGTAGAGGCAACTATGCTCTCGGTCTGAAGGAGCAGCTCATCTTCCCTGAGATTGAGTATGACAAGGTTGACAAAATTCGCGGTATGGACATCGTATTCGTAACCACCGCCAACACCGATGAAGAGGCAAAAGAGATGCTCAGACTTATGGGCGCTCCCTTTGCTGATAAATAAGGAGGATTACAATGGCTAAGAAGTCAATGATACTTAAGCAGCAGAAGGCTCCTAAGTTTTCTACTCGTGCTTATAACAGATGCAAAATCTGTGGTAGACCTCACGCCTACCTCCGTAAGTACGGAATCTGCCGTATCTGCTTCCGTGAGCTCGCATACAGAGGCGAGATTCCCGGCGTAAGAAAGGCATCCTGGTAATTTAATTTTCAAAATTAAATTCTCTCAAACTAACGGAAGGAAAACTCAAAAAGGTCATCAAAACTTTAGGTGATACTTTGAGTTTTAACCGCCGAAAAGGTGCTACAAAAGTAGCAGCAAGAATAAGAAATGCTTGCATATAGGAGGATAAAATAATGCAGATTTCAGACGTAATCGCAGACATGCTCACCAGAATTAGAAATGCTAATGATGCAAAGCATGATTCTGTTGACATTCCCGCTTCCAACCTTAAGAAGTCTATCGCAGAGATTCTTCTTGAGGAGGGTTACATCAAGAACTACCAAATAGTTGAAGACGGCAAGCAGGGTATCATCCGTGTTACCCTTAAGTACGCTCCCGGTAAGGTTAAGGTTATCCACGGCCTTAAGAGAGTATCCAAGCCCGGTCTTCGTATCTACTCCAACTGTGAGGATATGCCTAAGGTTATGAACGGCCTCGGCATCGCTATCGTTTCCACTTCTAAGGGTGTTATGACCGATAAGAAGGCTAGGGAAGCAAATGTTGGCGGCGAAATCCTCGCCTTTGTATGGTAATTAAGGGGAGGTATTGAACAATGTCAAGAATTGGTAGAGAGCCTATTGCGGTTCCCGCAGGCGTTACAATTACTATTTCCGACAGCAACTATGTTACTGTCAAGGGTCCTCTCGGTGAACTTGCTCAGCAGTTCGCATCCGTGTTGACCATTGCGCTTGATGGCGCAACCCTCACCGTTACCCGTCCCAATGACCAGAAGGAAGTAAGAGCTCTTCACGGCCTTACCAGAACCCTTCTTAACAACATGGTTATCGGTGTAACTAAGGGTTATGAGAAGAAACTTGAGATCGTTGGTGTAGGTTACAGAGTAGAGAAGAAGGGCAAGCAGCTCGTTCTCGGTCTCGGTTATTCGCACCCCGTTGTCTTCGAGGAGAAGGACGGCGTTACCTTCGAGTGCCCCAACAACACCACCATACTTGTTAAGGGTATCGATAAGCAGGCTGTAGGTCAGGTTGCTGCCGTAATCAGATCCAAGAGACCTCCTGAGCCCTACCTTGGTAAGGGTGTTAAGTACGCCGGTGAGAGAATCCGCCGCAAGGCCGGAAAGACCGGTAAGTAATGAAAGGAGAAAAGACAGATGGTTAAGAGAATCGACAGAAACGCACAGCGTCTTAAGAGACACACCAGAGTTCGTGGCAAGATTTCCGGTACTCCTGAGAGACCTCGTCTCGCAGTTTACCGCTCTAATGCTCACATCTCTTGTCAGATCATCGATGACATTAACGGTGTTACACTTGCAAGTGCAAACTCCTATGAGGCATCTTTCGAGGGTATCGGCTCCAACAAGGAGGCTGCTCGCAAGGTTGGCAATATGATTGCCGAGAGAGCACTCGCGAAGGGTATCACCACCGTAGTATTCGACCGTGGTGGTTACATTTATCACGGGCGTGTATCGGAATTAGCAGAAGGCGCCAGAGAAGGCGGCCTGAAGTTCTAATCGCCGGTTTATACACTCTTTCCGAAAGAAAGATTTATTGAGGAGAATAATATGGCTACAAAAATCAATGCAGCTGAACTTGATCTTCAAGAGCAGCTTGTTGTACTCAACCGTGTATCCAAGACCGTAAAGGGCGGTAGAATCGCTCGTTTCGCTGCTATCATGGTAGTTGGCGACGGTAACGGACACGTAGGCTTCGGCCTTGGAAAGGCAGCCGAGGTTCCCGATGCAATTCGCAAGGGTATCGAGGATGCAAAGAAAAATATGATTAAGGTATCTCTCAACGGATCCACCATTCCTCACGAGGTTATTGGTGAGTATGGTGCAGGTAAAGTGCTTCTTAAGCCCGCCGCACCTGGTACCGGTATTATCGCAGGTGGTACTGTTCGTACTATCCTTGCTCTTGCAGGTATCAAGAACATCCGTGCAAAGTGCCTTCGTTCTACCAACCCCACCAACGTAGTTAAGGCTACGTTCGAGGGCCTTCGTGCTCTTGCTACCGCTGAGGAAATTGCAGCGCTTCGTGGCAAGACCGTAGAAGAGATCAAGGCTTAAGGAGGGTGACATAATGGAAAACGTTAAGGTTACTCTCGTAAAGAGCACCGTTGGCTGCAAGGCTAACCAGATTGCTACTGCTAAGTCGCTTGGTCTTACCAAGCCCGGCAAGTTCATCGTTCTTCCCAACGATGCAGTACTTCAGGGTAAAATCAAAGTTATCTCTCACCTTGTTAAGGTTGAGACCGTGTAACGGAATTGAAAGGAGGAAACAAAATGAAGCTCCATGAACTTTCACCCCAAGAGGGATCCACAACCAAGGGATTCCGTAAGGGCAGAGGACCTGGTTCCGGTAACGGAAAGACCGCAGGTAAGGGCCATAAGGGCCAGAACGCACGTTCCGGCGGTGGCGTAAGACCTGGCTTTGAGGGAGGACAACTTCCCCTTTACAGAAAGCTTCCCAAGCGTGGCTTTAACAATGTTCGCTTTGGCAAGCAGTACACTATCATCAATGTTGAAGCTCTCAACAAATTCAACGACGGCGAGGTAGTCGACAGTGCGGCGCTTCTTGCTTTGGGCATCGTAAGTGCGGTTGCAAAAGACGGCATTAAGGTCCTTGGCGATGGCGAACTCACAAAGAAACTCACTGTTGTAGCATCAGTCTTCACTGCTTCGGCAAAGGAGAAGATCGAGGCAGCAGGTGGAAAGACTGAGGTGGTATAAATGCTTCAGACACTTAAGAACGCATGGAGAACCAAGGATATAAGAAGCAAGATTTTATTTACTGCTTTTATAATCCTTCTTTACCGCATAGGTACAGTCGTCCCCGTTCCTTTTGTCGATGCAAACAATTTCGCGGGCTCTTTCCAGGGAACTATCCTTGACTATCTTAACATTCTCTCGGGTGGCTCTCTTGGTACTGCAACTCTGTTTGCGCTCGGTGTATCACCTTATATCAATGCATCGATTATTATCCAACTTCTTTCGGTTGTGTTCCCCAAACTTGGCGAACTCGCTAAAAACGATAAGAAGAAAATGGGATATATTACCAGAATAACCACAATTGTTCTTGCTATTGTTACCTCTATTGGTTACTACTTCCTGCTCTCTAACGCAGGTATGCTCACCAATGCAGCAACTGCATCCGACAACAATCTGTTCTGGTTCTATGCAATAGTTATCATCGCTTGCTATGTTGCAGGCGCAACCTTGATCATGTGGCTCGCAGACAGGATTAACGAGCGCGGTATTGGTAACGGTATCTCTATGATACTCTTTGCTAACATCGTCGCTACCATTCCTTCTCAGGTTATCAACCTTATCGGCCTTGTGATCGATACCTTCGGATACGAGAATCCCGTAGGTTACGCAATAGTTGCTATAATCTTCGTTCTCATGTTTATACTTATCACCCTTGCCTTCACCGTGTTTGTAATCTTCATTACCGGCTCGGAGAGAAGAATTGGTGTTAACTATGCAAAGCGTGTTGTCAACAGAAAGATGTATGGCGGTCAGAGTTCCTTCCTTCCCATTAAACTCAATATGACCGGCGTAATGCCCGTAATCTTCGCAAGTTCCATCGTATCTCTCGTTCCCACCATCCTTGCTCTTTGCGGTATTACCAGCGAGACCAAGAGCGGTTGGGGCACCTTCGCAAAAATCATTGGCTCTGACGGTGTTGTTTATCCTATCCTCCTGTTCGTTCTTATTATTGCTTTTGCATACTTCTATACTGCGATCACCTTCGATCCTATTGAAGTTGCCAACAATCTTAAGAAACAGGGTGGTGCAATACCTGGTATTAGACAGGGTAGACCTACCTCTGATTTCATCAGAAAGATATTGAACAAGATAACTCTTGCGGGTGCTTTGTTCCTCAGCGTTATTGCTGTTGTTCCTGCGATTGCAGGTCCTCACCTCATTCGTCCTCTCCTTGAGTGGATAATCGGTGGTGTGGCAGACAGCTATGATGCTTCCCAGATTGCAACTCTTCAGCCCCAGATTGAGTCTATGGCTCAGCAACTTTCGAGCGTGTTCACCTTTGGTGGTACATCGCTTATCATCGTTGTTGGTGTTGCTCTTGAGACCTTTAGAGATCTTGAGGCACAACTCACGATGCGTAGTTACAAGGGCTTCCTTAACTAATAGGAAGTTTTGTGGGTAGTCTTCCTCCGCCGATATGCTTCGGCAGGGAGGAAGTGCCTACGAGTCAGGGCAAGGGACGGCTTAGTTCCTTCCAACTAACAGTACCAAAAGAAAGTAAACTATGATTATCATTAAAAAGTCAGAAGAACTTGAATATATGCGTCAAGCGGGTAGAATAACTGCCCAGGCTCTCTTAGTTGCAAGAGATGCTATAAAACCGGGTGTTAGCACCTGGGAGGTGGACTCAAAGGTTCGCGCTTTCATTGAAAAATGCGGTGCAACCCCGTCCTTCCTCGGTTACGGCGGTTTTCCCGGAAGTGCGTGTATATCACTTAACGAACAGGTCATACACGGAATTCCCTCAAAGAGAGTTATAATCGAGGAGGGGGATATCGTGAAGGTCGATGTCGGGGCTCGCTACCGCGGCTATAATGGCGACAGTGCAAGAACATATCCTGTCGGCAAGGTAAGCGAACAGGCTCTAAAACTAATTTCGGTCACAGAACAGAGTTTTTATGAGGCTCTCAAGGTCTGCCGAGCAGGCCTAAGACTCGGGGACATCGGACACGCGGTTGAGGATTTCGTCATTTCAAATGGCTTTTCGGTAGTTAAGAAGTATGTCGGTCACGGCATAGGTCGCGATTTGCACGAAGATCCGCAAGTCCCTAATTTTGGGCGTGCAGGTAGAGGTGCAAGACTCTATGCTGGAATGACACTCGCTATTGAACCTATGGTAAATGCGGGTAACGAGGACGTGCAGGTGCTTAAGGACGGTTGGACGGTAACCACGGTGGACGGAAGTCTTTCCGCCCATTATGAAAACACTGTGGCAATTACCGACGGCGAGCCTGTCCTGCTTACAGATGCAGAAATTTAACACTGTAAACGGTTGAATAGGAGGGATTGTTCTTGTCAAAGAGCGATTTGATTGAATTTGAAGACTGCGTGGTTGTGGAAGCACTTCCCAACACCGTCTTTAAGGTAAAGTTGCCTAATGGTCTTATAGTTACAGCGACCATCTCAGGCAAACTTCGTATGAATTATATCAAAATTCTCGTTGGTGACACCGTCACTGTGGAAGTATCTCCTTATGATATTTCCAAAGGGCGTATAACCTGGAGAAAGAAGTAATAATTTCTTTAACACTTGAAAGGAAAGGTATTAAAAATGAAAGTTAAGCCTTCCGTCAAAAGAATTTGCGAAAAGTGCAAGATCATTAAGAGACACGGTAAAATAATGGTCATCTGCGAGAACCCCAAGCACAAACAGCGTCAGGGCTGATAGTGCGGGTTCAAAAGCAAATCTGACGACATTAATTTAACAAAGGAGTATATATCGAAAATGGCTCGTATAGCTGGTGTTGATATTCCCAACAACAAGCGCATAGAAATAGCGCTCACATACATTTACGGCATTGGACTTAAGAGTGCACAGGATATCCTTGCTAAGACAGGCGTAAATCCCGACACTCGTGCAAAGGATCTTACCGAGTCCGAAGTTGCGGCTCTCAGAGATGAGATCGAGTCCAACTATCACGTAGAGGGTGACCTTCGTCGTGAAGTTGCTCTTAACATCAAGAGCCTGGTAGAGATAAACTGCTACCGCGGTATCAGACACAGAAAAGGTCTGCCGGTTAGAGGTCAACGTACCAAGACCAATGCAAGAACAAGAAAAGGTCCCGCAAAGACCATTGCAAACAAGAAAAAGTAAGGAGTAAACCAGGATGGCAGTTAAGAAGGTTGTCAAAAAGCGTCGCGAACGCAAGAACGTGGAAAAGGGCGTTGCACACATCCGTTCCACCTTCAACAATACAATCGTTACTATCACCGATATGCAGGGCAATGCTATTGCATGGGGTACTGCAGGTGAAATGGGCTTTAAGGGATCCAAGAAGTCTACTCCCTACGCGGCTCAGACTGCTGCAGAGCATGCAGCAAGAATCGCTGTTGAAAACGGCATGAAGACCGTTGAGGTTCTCGTAAGAGGTCCCGGAGCAGGCAGAGAGTCTGCAATTCGTGCACTCGCTACCGCAGGTCTTGAAATCACAATGATTAAGGACGTTACACCGATTCCTCACAACGGTTGTCGTCCTCCTAAGCGCAGACGCGTTTAATTAAAAGGGAGGTATAGAATAATGGCAAGATGTACAGGCCCTAACTGTAAGATGTGCCGCCGTGAGGGTTGCAAGCTCTACCTCAAGGGTGAGAGATGCACCAACGGCAAGTGTGCATTCGACCACAGAAGCACTGCACCCGGTCAGCACGGTGCTGCTCGCAAAAAGGTCGGAGAATACGGTAAGCAACTTCGCGAGAAGCAGAAGGTAAGAAGATATTACGGCGTTCTCGAGGGACAGTTCAAGCACTATTATGAACTGGCAGAGAAGATGGAAGGCATCACCGGTGCTAACCTCCTTATCCTCCTTGAGAGAAGACTCGACAACGTGGTATATAGAATGGGTATGGCAGCCTCCAGAAAAGAAGCACGTCAGCTCGTTCTTCACGCTCACTTCACCCTTAATGGCAAGAAGGTTACTATTCCCTCTCTGCTTGTTAAGGTAGGCGACGTTATTGCTGTAAAGGAATCCAGCAAGGAAAGCGTAAAAATCAAGGCTCTTGGCGAGGCTATGGCTACTGCTCACGCACCCAAGTGGCTTGATAACGATGCTGCAAACCTTGCGACTAAGGTCGTTGCTCTTCCCGCAAGAGATGACATCGACTTTGAGATCGAGGAGCAACTTATCGTCGAGCTCTATTCCAAGTAATCCCTCCGATACTGAGCAAGAATATGGGGGCATTTGCTTTCATATTCTTACTTGGCATCAGCGTTATTTCACAACCAAAAAAATAATTCAGGAGGTAATTTGAGATGAAAGAAATGGAGAAATTTAATATTAATGTCACCGAGACCGCCGAGGATGGCAGAGAGGCTACCTTCGTAGTAGAACCCCTCGTGTCCGGTTACGGTATCACTATCGGTAACTCTCTTCGCAGAGTTTTGCTCTCCACCATTACCGGCTATGCCGCAACAAGCATCAGAATTGACGGTGTACTTCACGAGATTTCTGCTTGCAACGGCGTTACCGAGGATGTTCCTGAGATTGTACTCAATGTAAAGGGTATTGTTGCAAAACTTCACACAGAAGAGTCCAAGACTGTTGTTATTGACGTTACAGGTCCTTGCGAAGTAACTGCAGGTGACATCACCCGCGATGCCGATATTGATATTCTTAATCCCTCGCATCACATCTGTACTGTAAGCGAAAATGCTCGCTTCTTTATGGAAATCACCTTTGATAAGGGACGCGGTTATCACCTCTCCGAGGCTAACAAGCAGAACTATCTTGCAGGTGTAGGTGCAAATGTTGGTGCTCCTATCGGTCTTATTTTCATCGACTCTATATTCACTCCCGTTTATAAGGTAGAATATACGGTTGAAAATACCCGTGTAGGAAATATCACCGACTATGATAAACTCACTCTGAAGGTTCTTACAAACGGAACTATAACTGCAAAAGAGGCAGTATCCTTCGCTGCCAAGGTTCTCAATGATCACCTTAAACTCTTTATTGATATGTCGGAAAAGGCCGCAGGCACTGAGACCCTCATAGAGAGACCGGAGGTTCAAAAGGAAAAAGTCCTGGAGATGACCATTGAGGAACTTGATATGTCTATCCGTAGTTTCAACTGCTTGAAGCGTGCGGGTATTGACACCGTCGAGGATCTGATCAGCAAACGCGAAGAGGATATGATCAAGGTACGTAACCTCGGTCGTAAGTCTCTTGAGGAAATTATCCAAAAGTTGAGTTCTTTGGGACTCAGTTTGAGAAAAGACGAAGAATAAGATAATAAGAGGAACATAATTATGAGAAAACTTGGTAGAACTACCGCACAGCGTAAGGCTATGCTCAGAGGTATGGTAACTCTTCTTTTAGAATGTGGCAAGGTTGAAACCACATACACAAGAGCACAGGAGATCTCTGCTAAGGCAGACGAGATGATAACCCTCGGTAAGAAGGGCACTCTCGCTGCATACCGTACTGCTCTTGAGTACATCACCAAAGAGGATGTTGCGAAGAAGTTGTTCTCCGTTATCGCTCCCGCATACGCAGAGCAGAACGGCGGATACACCACCGTGCTTAAGATGGGCCCCCGTCGTGGCGACGGCGCAGAGACCGCGATTGTTAAACTCGTAGAGGTTGCTGCTCCCGCTGCACAGGAGACTCCCGCAAAGTAATTTTATCGGTTATTCCGATATTCCTATCCTGCTTTGACTCTTGTCGCGCAGGTATAAAAAAGGACAAATACAGATTTCTGTATTTGTCCTTTTTTCTTTTATTTAAGATGAATTGTTTTCTATATAGAACACAAATTATATTCCATATAGGAATGTCTTTTATAAGGATTAGTAATAACAAACCGTTTTAGGTGGGGGGCGTGTTAAGTTTTGGAGTGCTAATGTGTATAAATTGTCATAAAATGCCCCTTATCCTATAAGTGGATTTGCTTTAGTTTTCCTTTTCTTCACTCTCCTTGGTTGTGTTAGTTGACAAACCAACGACGCTTTCAACAGGGAGTGAAAAGGCGATTCCTTGTCCTGGAGTTTTAAGCCCTACCGCTTTATATAGTGCGTGAAGAATATCGTTTTTGATATTACTGTTTACTAATATCATAACTATTTCTTTTTCGGGTTGAATAGAGATACCAAACAACTTTTCCGCCTCTGCGTTTGCAGTTCCTCTTGCGCGGATAACCGTGCCTCCGGTTGCACCAAATTCACGTGCGGCATCCATTACCTCGTCGGCAAAACCGGCGTTGACTATGCAGAATATAACCTCGTGGGAGTAATTGCTCATCCAAATACACCTCCTGTTTTGTTAGATAAAAATTGATAAATTGCAACACCAATTGTGCTTGTCATAGGTACGGTATAGGCGATACCGCCTCCGTTTTTTACCGATTTGAATTTTTCGCCAAGCATATCCATCGCCGCTTTAGCCCTGTCGCGACGAATTACGCTGATAATAACCGAGCGTTCGGAATCAGCAAGTCCAAGCATTTTGAGCGCCTCCGTTCCTGCCGTTCCTTGAGCCAAGAGTATTGTCTGGAAATTCACCTCAAAATTTTGTAACAGGTCTGCGTAAAAATCTGCTTTTGCCCTATTCACAACCGTGAAAAGAAGTTGCATTTTGTCAGGGGCCTTGATAGAGGAACTGTTATCACCTTTTAGGCTTAGATCCGCCACGGTAGCATTGTTTTTCGTTCTTGCCATTTTGACCTCCTTACATAAAGTCGATTATTTGCTCGTCGGATGCATTGAGGATACGTTTTAGTTGTGCGGAATGGCGTATCTTTGCTTCCATAACCGATTTGAAACCGAGCAGTTGAATAGAGATAGGCGGTGCCATCGCAACCATAGCCACTATTCCAAAGGCATCTGAAAGTATAGAGCCTGGACCTTGAATAGCACAACACACACCCACCGCCATGGGCAGGATAAAGGTCGATGTTAGAGGACCGCTGGCAACTCCACCCGAGTCGAATGCAATAGCGGTATATAACTTGGGAACAAAGAAGGATAAACCAAGCGAGATAAGATAACCAGGTATTAAATAATAGAGCAGACTAAAGTGGAAAATGATGCGAATAATAGACAGACATATTGCGATACCTACACCACAGGATAGTGCTATCATCATTGATTTTCTCGACACGGTACCCTCTGTTATCTCTTCAACCTGCTTATTCAGGACGTGAACAGCAGGCTCGGCAAGCACGACTACAAGTCCTATGACGAAGGATAGAATTATCACGGCAATAGGTGTTTTTGCAAGTTCTGTGCCGAGTTTGTAGCCTATCGGCATAAAACCTATCTTAACCGCCGAAAGGAAAATAACAAGTCCTATAAAGGTGTATATAATACCCACGGTGATTTGCAATAGTTTCTTTTTCGGCAGTTTTAGGCAAAGCAATTGCAAGATAATAAAGAAAATTACGATAAGTCCGAGAGCAAGAAGCACCTCTTTTCCGGTTTCAAGGAGAGTATGTATAATGTTTGCAAGCGATGCGTCCATCGCATACTCTGTTGCAAAGTTGGGAATTTCTCCTGTAACCGTACAGCAGAGAATAAGCACGGCAAGCATGGGACCTATTGAGCAAAGAGCAATGATACCAAAGGAGTTCTCTCCTGAATCTTTTCCACCGATACTGCTTGCAATGCCTACGCCAAGAGCCATAATAAACGGTACCGTAATAGGGCCGGTGGTAACTCCACCCGAGTCGAATGCTAAAGGTATAAGAGCCTCGTTCTCGCTAATAAACAGGAGCGTGCAGAATGCAAACAACACCATATAGAAGAACAAAAGCATACTTGATAGGGGTTTTCTGAAAACTATTTTAAGTATTGAAAGCAGCAGAAATCCTCCCACGCCTACACCGACGGTAACTATGAGGGCGGTGCCGTTCATAATGGCACTGACCTGTCCTGCCAAAACAGACAGGTCGGGTTCGGCAACCGTAATAAGTATTCCCATCGCAAAGCAAACGCCAAGCAATAAAGCAAGCGACTTCAACCTTGTAAGACCTGAGCCGATATGCTCACCCATAGGTGTCATAGCCAAGTCTGCACCGAGATTAAACAGTCCAATACCCAAAATAAGTAGTATGCTTGAAATTATAAACACCGCCAACTCTTCGGCAGATAAATCAATCAAAGGGGTAAAATTTAATATAGTAACTATTGCCACAATAGGCAAAACAGAAAGGAAAGATTCCTTAAACTTTTTGAAGAGTACGTTAACCACCTTCTTCTCCTCTCGTTCGTTATCAAAGAATATTATATCATATTATACTATCTGCGTTCAAGCATATTAACGAAAAAATAAAATAAATTATGCAGATCTAATTTACTTAACAATGGTTTACATATAAAAACGCCTCTAAAAAGAGGCGTATATAATATTATTTTTATTAGCCGATAATTATTATTGTTTATTGCTATGCAAAATCGACAATCGCTCGGTGTTTTGCTCCACATTTTTCTTGTGAAGAGGATACCAAAACCATAGAATTGCAGCAAGTAGGGCAAAGCCAACAGCGGGTAGAATTGTTGAAATAAGATAGATGCCGTTAAGGACGACAGGCTCAAAAGCCGTAGCATCGGAATAGCCTATAATAGAGAGCAACCCACCACTAAGGCCGGCGGCAGCCGCCTGCCCGATTTTTCTTGCAAAGGAATAAATGGCATATATCGAGCCGTCTTCTCGCCTTCCATTTTTCAGTTCTGCGTCGTCAATAACGTCGGTAATAAGTGCCCAGGAAACCATAGTGAATATTCCAAGACCAAGCCAACTGATACCGTTCACTGCCACGTAAACCCACACGTTTTTCGGTCTGATTATAGCAAGGGCAAGACAAACACCCGCTGCAATTAGGTTGGAAACAGAACTTAACTCCGCCTTGCCAAATCGCCGCGTCAGAGGCTTCGCTACACCCGCCGCTATTAGCATTCCACCCACCATTACCACAGTAGACACCGATTGAGCGCCAACATTTCCATAATAATTGGGATAGACATAGTTTGCCATAGACTGCATAGTTAACTGTGCGAGCAGCATCACTACCGAGCCTGCGATAATAGAAATGAGTGCTCGGTTTTTGAAAGTATTGGTGAGTAAATTTAACACGCTATGGGGCTTGTGGTCGTTATTGTAAACAATTATTCGCTCCGTTGTAAGGAAATAGCAGAGCAGGTAACATACAATTGATAAAAGCGAAAACACGCCACTGATAATGGTAAACCGTTCGGGTGATAGCACTGTTTGTCCCTCGGTGGAATTATAGGCAAAGAGAGGGACACCCACCCCTATAATTAGACCCGCAAGAGCACTACCCATGCTTCGATAGGTCGAGAGCGACTGCCTGTCAGATGGGTCGGCTGATATAGTGGAGGCCATAGAGCCGTAGGGAATATTTATTGAGGTGTAAAAAATCGAGCCCCAGAGAATATAGGTAACAAATAACCATACTATCTTAAACGTCATTGGCATATCCCTAAGGCCACTTTGATAAATTAAAAACGAGGATATGGCAACAGGAGCACACATTCTTAAAATCCAGGGCTTAAATTTGCCGCTTGGACGAGGTTTTGACCTGTCTGCAATTCTTCCCATGGTCACGTCGGTAACTCCGTCAATAAACCTTGCCAGAGTCATAGCAAGACCGACAACCCAAGGGGCAACCCCCATTACGTCTGTGTAAAATTTAAGCAGAAATGATGAGGATAAGATAAAGGTAAAATCGTTGCCAAAATCACCGAAAAGGTAGCCTATCTTGTCACGTATCCCAAAAGGGCGTTTTTCTGTTTTTGCTGAAATATTCATGGCTTTCTCCGCTTGTTTGTTTCTTTTATTTTGCCAAAAAAACAACAAATAAAACAAAAAAGCATAGCATAATTATTTCCAAAAACTTCTCTTAGAAACATTTTTGTATAGTAATGAGTAGTTTTGCATGTTAATTTTGAAAAATAACAATAACTAAAAGGCAACAATAATACTAAATAAAAAGACAAAAGAAAAGCAACGGTTCAAACCTATTGGCAAAACCGTCGCTTTGAGGTTATTCTATTTTGAAAGTGAGTTAAAATTTATTTGCTACCAACATACACAACGACTGCGTAAGTGACAGGCATAGAAAGAATAACGCCTATAACTATGGCTATAAGAATGCCCACTATTATCATTTTCGCAAAGAATGCGATAATTGATGCTACAATTGCGAGTATTGCAAGCACAATAGCGCATAAAACTGTACCAACAATAACAGCTACTAAATCGTCATGGAATAGGACGTTTTCACCATTATCGTTTGCAAACAATACGGCAAAACAGGGGAGTGTAAGGGAGGCAAATGCCAGAATTATGAAAACATATATAACTGCGCAAATTGGAATTACGAGTATCAACCACCAACCGTATCTATCCACATCGGCTGCCATAGGCCAAAATTTGAACGAGAAGTATATTGCTCCTGCTATTGTAGCAACCAGAGGAAGCAAAGCGAGAAAACGGAGCTTTCTAAAAAGGGTTATAGGTGTAAATATCAATGACACCACGCCCCAGATAGCAAAAGCGGTCAAAATCGCCTTGAGTGCGCCGTTTACAAATACATAATTCCAAAAACCTACCGAAGTGTCAGGCATTTGTAAAAATTCATTTATGCCAGTTTTCATAATATCCATAAGGAACCAAACACCAAAGCCTGCCCAAACAAGATGAACAATAAGTTTTAGTATAACTTTCAAAGCCTTATTCATATAAAAATATTCCTTTGTTATTATTTATCAAAATAGAAAATTATTTAGTCATTAGTTTAGATATAAGGGTTGTGAATTCCTGTGGATTTTCAATTGCAATTCCACCAATTAAGCACGCCTGATTATATAACAATTTTGCGTAATCTTTCACGGTTTCCACGTCACCACTTTCATATATACCCTTTAATTTTCCTGCAATTTCGTGGTTCATATTTATCTCGAGAATTACGCTGGCATCAGGCACTTCGATGTCGTCGCTTCCGGGCATTTTGCGTAGAACCTTTGCCATTTCAACAGACAAATCTCCCTCGCTTGTCAGGCAAACGGGGTGTTCAACGAGAGCCGTGGTAAATCTTACAGACGTAACCCTTCCGATAGCGTCTTTCATCAGTGTCAGCAGGTCTTTTGCGCCCTCGTTTTCGCTGTCCTGTTTTGCCTTTTCCTCATCAGAGGATAGGTCCATAGCCTCTGCGGTAACATTCTTAAACTCCTTGTCACCGTATGAGCCAAGCACTCTTAGAGCAAACTCGTCCACGTCGTCTGTCAGGTATAGAACCTCGTAGCCCTTAGCCTTGACGGTAGATACCTGGGGAAGCATCTCTATTTTTTCAATACTCTCGCCGGAAGCGTAGTATATAGCCTTCTGCTCCTCTTTCATTCCCTCAAGGTATTCCTTCAAGGAAACATATTTGTGTTCGTTAGAGGAGTAGAATAGAATAAGGTCCTTTAACACGTCCTTGTGCGCGCCAAAGTCCGAGTATAGACCGTATTTGAGTTGAATACCGAAAGAATCAAAGAACTTTTCGTACTTTGCTCTGTCGCTCTCCATCATCTTTTCAAGTTCGGTTTTTATCTTTTTCTCGATAGCCCTCGCCATAATGCGAAGTTGCCTATCGTGCTGGAGCATCTCGCGGGAAATGTTGAGCGAGAGGTCCTGTGAATCTACTAGACCTCTAACAAACCCGAAGTAATCGGGCAAAAGGTCGGAGCACTTCTCCATAATCATAACTCCGCTTGAATACAGTTCAAGTCCCTTTTCGTAGTCCTTGGTGTAGTAGTTGTAGGGCGCTTTTCTCGGAATAAAGAGCAGGGCGGTGAATTCTGCCATGCCCTCCGACTTCTGTCTTATCACTTTGGCAGGGCCCTCAAAGTCATAGAATTTCTCGGAGTAGAACTGCTTGTACTCTGCCTCTGTGACCTCGCTTTCGGGGCGTTTCCAGATAGGCACCATACTATTGAGAGTTACAAACTCTGTAACCTCCTCGTACTTGTCCTCTTCGCCCTCGACGAGCTTTTCTCTCGTTATCTCCATTTTTATGGGATATCTAATGTAGTCGGAATACCTACGTACCAATTCGCGAATTTTGTATTCCTCAAGATAGTCGGAATACTTCTCGTCGTCGTTGTCTTCCTTAATATATAATATTATCTCTGTGCCAAAGGAGTCCTTCTTTCCCTCACCAACGGTATAACCATCTATACCCGATGACTCCCAAACCGATGCCGCGTCGCTACCGTAAGGGCGTGACGTAACACGGATTTTATCGGCTACCATAAACGCCGAGTAGAAGCCTACGCCGAATTGACCTATTATATCTATATCGGCCTCGCCGTCATCCTGACGCTTGAAGTCGAAGGAGCCGCTCTTTGCAATAGTGCCGAGGTTACTCTCCATTTCCTCCTGTGTCATGCCACAACCGTTGTCAGCAATAGTGAGTGTACGAGCCGCCGTGTCTGCTTCGATAGTAATAACGTAATCATCTCGGCTTATAGTAATCGACGAGTCGGTAAGCGAACGAAAGTACAACTTGTCAATAGCATCGCTGGCATTTGAAATCAACTCGCGCAAAAAAATCTCTTTGTGGGTGTAGATTGAATTGATCATCATATCCAGCAATTTTTTTGATTCAGTCTTAAATTGCTTTTTCCTCATTGTTAAACTCCTTTATAGTAATACCAAATTAGGCAAACAAATTAGGGCAAAAATGCAAATTAGCACTCGCCCTCTCAAAGTGATAATTAATTATACCATTATTTTATAATATAGTCAATAAATAATTGTGAACTTTTTGAACTAATAAGGGCTTATTATGTTAATTTAATTGTGCAAACTGCCATTTTTGAAAAAAATTCAAAAAAATAAAAAAAAGTGCTTGACTTTTCTTTCTGAATAGTCTATAATACTAAAGCACGCAAAAAGCGGACACGCTTTGGTGCATCGATCATTGAAAATTGAACAACATGAAATTTCGAGCATGAACTATTGGGAAAACCCAATGGTTGTGCAGAGATCTCGTTAATACACTTT
>JAZUPL010000106.1:0-4687 GCA_045605175.1 Eubacteriales bacterium
CGGGCAGTTTGATTACGGAAGTCAACGAGGCAATCTCAATCCATACCCGAAATCTGATGGATATGGAATATCTCTATTGGTACAGACGGGGGATAACTCCGATCTACAACAAGAAAAAAGAGATAAGGCCGGAGATAAATAACAAAATCTCATTCGGTGGCATAGCGGGTCAGATAGTTGACTTCAAGAATGGGTACTTCCTCACACAAGCTGCCACATATATACCGAGAAAAGGCAAGGAAGAGATTGCGGATAAGGTCAACACCTTAAATGAGTTCCTATATCGTTCAGGGAAACACGATGTAGACAACGAATTGGTCGATTGGTTTCACACAGTAGGCAAGGCAGACTTATTCGTAAGGTCGGTGGATGACCCCGAAATGCCGTTTGAGGCATCCGCATTAGACCCAAGAAGTGCTTTTGTCGCACGTTCGACCGCTCCGGGTGGCAGACCTGTATATGCGGGTTACATCGTAGTCCAGGGTGACACCTTATATGTAGACGTATGGGATAGATACAACCTTTACAGATGCGTCGGCACAAAGACAGGCGAACTCACCACCCCCGACAAGAATTACGTTT
The DNA here is from genome assembly GCA_045605175.1 of Eubacteriales bacterium. Classification (GTDB taxonomy): domain Bacteria; phylum Bacillota; class Clostridia; order Oscillospirales; family CAG-272; genus UBA1740. The sequence continues at coordinate 583 of JAZUPL010000106.1, forward strand.
GCACAGTTACCGACATCGTAGAGGTACTTCCCAATCCTTTAGGCGAGATACCGATTATCGAATATCAGTACAATTCGGTCGCTATGTCAGCGTTTGAGTTGGCAACCCCCTTAATTGACGCAATATCCCAGGTACAGAGTGACAGATTGGACGGAATAGACCAATTCATCCAATCTCTCTTGGTTTTCTATAATTGCGAACTTGGCGAGGACGAAAAGGGCGATCCCATTACTCCGTCTTACGTCAGAGCAGCGGGGGCGTTGTTCCTCAAGTCCATAGGCGAGAACAAGGCAGACCTCAAGGAGATTTCCTCACAGTTAGACCAATCGCAGACACAGGTCTTAATCAACAACCTGTACGAAACGATTATGGCTATATGCGGTATGCCGACCACCACAAACTCATTCCCCGGAGATTCAACGGGATTAGCGATTGAGTTAAAGGACGGATGGCAGATTTGCGAGATGAACGCCCGCAACACGGAGGACTTATTCAAGAAGTCTAACCGACAGTTCGACCGCATAATCATAAACATCTTAAAGGGCAAGGGTCTGTTAGACCTGTCCGTGTCCGATTTTGAACTCCACTTCACCCGTAACGAACTTCGCGCCGTACAGAGCAAGGCACAGGCATTACAGACCTTACTTGCTGCCGGACTTCACCCGACTTTGGCACTTGCCAAGAGCGGCATAAGCGCAGACCCCGTTTCCGACTTTGAACTCTCGAAGGGATATATGACGTTGAGATGGGGTGATCCCGATGCCCCGAAGGTAGAAGAGAAGATGGAAGAGGAAATCCCCTCCGAAACCATAGAAGAGGGTGAACAGGGTTCGATGGGTGATGGTGCTATATGAACCTCTTACCGATAGACGAATTAAACAGGATTGAGGGCAAACTGAAAAACGCCGAAATAACGGGCGAAAAAATCTCACAGGATGAATTACTCGATGATGTACTCGATTTCCTCTTATTCGCCTATTTTTCGGGGTCACAGGACGCGGCAGAGAGTTTGGGTATAGTCACCGAACCCTCAATCTCCAAAGCACAGGAGGCTATCAACCTAAAGATAGCGGGCAAGACCTACAAAGACCGCATAACAGAGTATGCGGAGAACGGAACGGCAGAGGAGATTTTAAGGGTAATCGACACCGATATGACCCGGATATACAACACGGGGGTATTGGACACGGCATCTGCGAACGGGGCAACGATGAAAACGTGGCACACGATGGAAGATTCCCGCGTAAGGGACAGCCACATACCACTCGACCTTGTGACAATCCCCGTGGACGCAGAGTTTTACACCTGGGATGGTGACCACGCCCCTCAACCGGGATTGTTTGAGAAACCTGAAAACTCGATAAATTGTCGCTGCTATCTCACAGTTAGTTAAAGCATTGGGGATAGGGTAGCACCCGAAAAGCGAAAGCCTTATCGCCTTCCCCAATTCTCATATAAGGCATTACCAAAAAGGCGGGTAATTATATGGAAACTTGGAAACCGATTAAGGGTTATCCCAACTATGAGGTCAGCGACCTCGGACGGGTGAGAAGTCTGAATTGGCACAACGAGGGGTACACAAAGTGCTTATACCTCAAAAAGCACCCAAGAGGCTATCACCAAGTCGAATTGATAAACCAAAACGGGAAAAAGATGGTGCTTGTCCACAGACTTGTGGCAGAGGCGTTCATCCCAAACCCCGAAAACAAGCCGCAGATAAACCATATTGACGAGGACAAGCAGAACAATGCGGTATCAAACCTCGAATGGTGTACTCGGCAACAGAATATGGACGCATATTTCACAAACCACCCTGACAAGCGGAGGCCACTAAACGAGAGGATAAAGCGTCCGACAAAACAACAAAGATTATACCCGTTGCGGAACAAGTTTCTTATAGGTCAGTTTTCAATGGACGGAGAGTTAATCCGCGAATGGGAACGAGCAAGGGACATCGCTATCACCCTCAACTACAACGCAACAAGTATTTGGGAGTGTTGCGAGGGCAAACGCAAAACGGCTTACGGATATAAGTGGGAATACACATCCCCTATAAATATCAACGAGAAGAGAATCTCGGAAATAACGCACTAAAAAGAGAGAACTTAAAACGCAAGACAGTTCAGAGAAGAACTATAAAAACGCAAGGAGAACGAATGGCAGAAGAGAAGTCTTTAGAAGAGATGCTTAAAGATGCACAGGAACGCATTAAGGAACTTGAGGAACTTACAGGGAAACAGAAGTCCGCAATAGACAATGCCTGTAAGGACGCGGCAGACCGCAAGAAGGACGCTCTCGAATGGCAAGAAAAGTACAAGGCCACTTTATCCGAACAGGAGAAGAAGGAACTTGAGGCCAAAGAGAGAGAGGAACAGATGCTTGCCGAACTGAACGGCTTAAAGGCAGAGAAACGGATCGCAACCTACACTTCAAAGTTAATGGAGTGTGGATATGATGCGACAACCGCCTCAAGTATGGCACAAGCGTTACCTGATGGCGTGAATGATGAGTTCTTCGCTAATCAAAAGTCATTCCTCGAAACTAAAACACAGGAAATCAAGACACAGACCCTTAATACTCAACCCGGACTTTCCAACGGCACACCCCCCGCAGCAACGGACGATGCCGAAATAGCGAAACTCCGTAAGTATATGGGGTTGTAGAAAAGGAGTAATCAAATGGCAACTACAATGGCCGCCCCGGTCAACAACAGTATTGCACTTGCAACTAAATTCCTTCCTCTGCTTGACGAGGTTTACAAGGCAGCAAGCAAGACCGCAATCCTCGATATGACCAACGAGAGAGTACAGTTTATCGGCGCACAGACCGTCAAGGTCGCAAAGATTGATGTCGATGGACTTGGTGACTATTCAAGAAACGCCGGATTCGTACCCGGCAGCGCAGACATCACTTGGGAAACCCTCACTCTTGAGCGTGATCGCGGCAGAAGTTTCAACCTTGATGTCATGGATGACGAGGAGAGTTTAGGCGTTCTCGTAGGCAATACCCTCGGTGAGTTTGTCCGTACACAGGTCGCACCCGAAATAGATTGTTATCGCTTCGCCAAGATGGCGGCGGGTGCAGGAACTACTGTAACCGCAACCCTTTCCGGCTCTGATGACATCCCTGACCTTATCGCGGCAGCAGAGGCAACTATGGATGACAAGGAAGTACCCGAAGAAGGAAGAATCCTCTTTGTAAATCCGACCATCTATTCCTACCTCAAGGATGACATCACCCGTATGGTTCTTAACGAAGTCCGTGACGTAAATACCGAAGTAGAAACCTACGATGGTATGAGAATCGTAAGAGTTCCGTCCGGCAGATTCAATACTGTTTGCACCCTCGCACAGCCGACCGATGCAAGTTCCGCGGGTGGATATTCCGCAGCCGGAGTAGACATCAACTTTATGATCGTTCACCCCTCCGCAGTAAGACAGGTAGTAAAGCACCTCGCACCGCGCCTCTTCACCCCGGCACAGAACTTCGAGAGTGACGCGTATCGTCTGAATTACCGCATCTACCACGATTGCTGGGTACTCGCGAACAAGACTTACGGCCTCTACGTTCACAAAAAGGCTAACGCAAGCAGCTAATTAGGAGGATTGTATGCGGCTTTTAATCGCCATTCCGTGTATGGACACAGTTCGGTATGAGTTTGCGGAGAGTTTAGCAAACCTCTGTAAGCACTTATCCGATATAGGGGTTTATTACGATTTAGAGTGGCACGCCACATCAATAATCTATTTAGCGAGAGAGGCATTAGCAGACAAGGCTATAAATGACGATTACGACTATGTTCTTTGGTTAGATTCCGATATGGCATTTACCCCGGATGCGTTCGACCTGTTATTCGGGCTTAAAACCCCGTTCGCAACAGGTGTGTATCGCTCAAGGAGAAGTCCGTACTGTTTCGTCATAAAGGACATAGACGATAAATCCCATAGAGTTATGACCCTCCCCAATGATCCGTTTGAAGTGGCGGCGTGTGGATTTGGAATAGTGCTTATGCAGACTTCGGTCTTATATCAAGTCCGCTCAAAGTATATGACGATGTTCACGCCGACCCCTTCTTCGGGTGAGGACTACGCATTTTGCGAGAGGT
>JAZUPL010000107.1:0-13059 GCA_045605175.1 Eubacteriales bacterium
TTATAAAATTGTTATAAAACATTCTAAAGACATTGAGAGTAATGAATTTACAGTAAATTGGGTTGATGATTTATTTATAGTAAGTTTCAATGCAAATAGTGGAACAGGCACTATGAATAATGTTAATTTTGCAGGAATTTACGACTTGCCTGTTTGTGAGTTTGAAGCTCCTAATGAAAAACGCTTTGCAGGTTGGGCTATTGGTTCTGCTGATGCCTTACCATTAAAACTTGCAGGCGAAAAAATTTCAATTTCTGCGAATACCACCATCTATGCAGTTTGGGAAGAAATTCCTGAATATATGATTGTATATTCTACAAATGGTGGAGAAGGTTCAAACGATTTGGATTATGCAGAAGAAGGAAGTCAAATAACATTGGCAACTCCACAATCATTGAATTTTATAGCTCCAGATGGTAAGCAATTTGCAGGTTGGGCTGTTGGTAGTGTTGATGCAGTACCTTTGAAACAACCGGGATTAAAAATTACAATCAATGCAGATACATATATCTATGCAATTTGGGAAGTTATTCCGCACGAATGTGTCGGTTTAATTGAAAGCGGTCAAGGTGCAACTTGTACCGTTGCCGGTTGGAAAGATTATTATGTTTGCGAATGCGAAAAATATTACGAGGATGCAAATTGTCAAACACCTATAAACGACCTTGAAGCGTGGAAGGTTGGCGCAGGCAAAATCACGGCAGCACATAGCGGAACGCCCGAATGGACAAAAACTGCTACCACTCACGCAAAGAAATATACTTGTTGTGGCGACGCAGTTGTAGCGGAAGAAGCTCACGAGTGGAATAACGGTACTTGCTCTGAATGTGAATACGTTTGCTTACATACAAGCGTAGCCGTAACGAAGAAAGACGGTCAGGATGCAACGTGTACTGTTGACGGCTATAAAGACTATTATCAATGTGCTTGCGGAAAATACTTTGCTGATGAAGCACGTACTACTCCGATAGCAGACCTTGAAACGTGGAAAGCAAACGACGGTAAAATTTTAGCAAAACACGAGTACGGCAATTTAATTCCCGAAGAAAGCGCAGTACATACTACAACGGAATTAAAAGCAGGTATGCACGCGCATTACTATTGCTCAGTATGCGAAACGTATTTTGATGAAAACAAAGTAGAAACAACGGAAAATGCTTTGATAATCCCTGCGCCCCAACATTCTTATGGCGATTGGGTTAAAGATGATGAAAAGCATTGGAAGGCTTGTTCTTGCGGATTAAAGTCAAGTGAAAATACGCACCAATACGACGATAATTCCGATATGATTTGTAACGATTGCGGTTGGGATAGAACCGTTCAGCACACCCACGGTAACGGAACAAAACAAGACGGTCAAGGCGCAACCTGTACCGTAAACGGTTGGAAGGATTATTACAAGTGTTCTTGCGGAAAGATTTATACCGATGCGACTTGCACTAATGAAATTACTTCGTTTGAAGAATGGAAGAATGGCGACGGTAAGATTGCGGCAGGACATAGCTACGGCGATCTTATTGAACAAGTAAACGCAACTTGCTCCGCTACGGGTAAACAAGCGCATTACCATTGCTCCGTTTGTGGAACTTTCTTTAATGCGAATCAAGAAGTAAAAACCGAAAATGAATTGACGATTGCTATTGATGCAAACGCTCACACCTACGGCGCTTGGACTTCTAACGGTGATGGAACGCATACGAGAGTATGTAGTTTGAACGCCGAGCATAAGGAAACTGCTGATTGTTCGGGTGGAACAGCAACTTGCACAGAAAAGGCTATTTGTGAGCATTGTAATACGGCATACGGCGATACGGCACAGCATAACCACGGTACAGCTTGGGAAAGTGATGCGAATAACCATTGGAACGAGTGTTCTTGTGGTGATAAGGCTAACGTAGGCACTCACGCTGATAGCGATAATAACGGCAAGTGTGATACTTGTGATTATCAAATGACTAATGGTGGCGGTGCTCCAGAACAACCTGAAACTCCCGATACACCGAAAGACGGACTTTCGGGTGGTGCTATTGCAGGTATCGTTGTCGGTTCGGTAGTTGTTCTCGGACTTGGTGGCTTTGCTCTCGTTTGGTTCGTTATCAAGAAAAAGAGTTTTGCTGATCTTATTGCAATCTTTAAGAAGAAATAAACATTTGTAGTCGCATTGTTTATGCTTCTGCTAACGTTTATATTATTCTAACTATAAGAGCTATAGCTTAACCGCTATGGCTCTTTTTTTACGTTAAACTATATAATATACCACAATAAAGATGACAACCTACGTCATATATTCAAAAAAAATTCACAGAAAAATTTTTCCAAAATTGCCCCTTTGCTATTGACAAATGCCATACCGTTATGCTATTATAATAACGGGTAAAACATTTACCCACTAAACCAAAGAGGTGAGAAAATGGCACGTGGATATGATGAAGATATGCTTTTGGCGTTAGAGGACTTTATAACCACCTATCAAAAAGAGAATAAAAAAGCCCCTACGATTAAAGAAATGCTTAAAGCTTTCCCTAAATTCTTCAATAATTCTTTCTCTAAAGTACAAAGATACGTTAAAGAATTAGAAAACAGAGATAGGATAACCTATACAAGAAATAGGGGAATAGACGTTTTACCCGTTTTAATGTCTGGAAAGCTCAATCCTATATCGCTTGTAGGTAGATGCCCTTGTGGAACACCTTTCTTTGCAGTAGAAAATATTGAAGCCACTTACGATTTACCTACGGAGCTTGTAGGCTCAGAGCCACACTTTATGTTGGAGGCTGTAGGTCATTCTATGATAGAGGCAGGTATCTTTGACGGGGATAAAATGTTTGTTAAAAAGCAAAATCACGCAGAGGCAGGTCAGATTATAATTGCCCTTATAGGTGATGAAGCTACGGCAAAGATATATCTTCCGCAAAAGAAGTATGCTATTCTTCGCGCAGCGAATAATTCTCTTAATGAAGATGGCACAAAGCGTTATCCAGATATAAAGACAAAAGACCTTGTTATCTTAGGTATTGTAGATAACGTAATGCACAAACCAAGGGTTAGATTATGAAAGAATTTCTGTATAAGGCATAGCCCCGACCTCTTACAGTATTCATATATTCGGAGTACAAAAGCTGACCGACTACGGTACGGGAGTTCCCAACCCTGCCAATGTAGTTGATTAAATCCAAAACTTTTGCTTACTTATGGGAAAAAGGAGGTTTAACAATGGATTCCAATACTCAAAAGGAAGAATTAGTTTCCTATGTGTGTCCTGTATGTCATAAAAAGACAACGGCGACAAAAAGACCTGACGGCGCAATACTTACGATTTGCCATAGATGCAAGGCAAAGATTTTTTGCAAGTCAAAAGGAAAAGAGGTGCTTATAAAGGTCACTTCTTCACAAGCAATTTAATATTATACGCATATATAGGATAGTTTGGTAGTTCGTTTTGGGCGAAAGTAGGTAAATCCAAAATCACTGCTATATATGTAAGTGTTCGTAACTTACCCTACGGGTAAAATACAAGGCTTAAAAGTGTCTTGGCGAGCAGTATCTCTTGATGGGATTACTGTTTGTCAAGGCACTTTTTTTGTTCCCAAAAATTTTTTGAAAAAAATTGAAATTATTTTTTCAAACCTGCAAAAAAGTTGCAAGTTTGGATTTTAGAATACAGTCAAGAAAGAACGAAGGAGGTGAAAATCGGGTGACAGCAAGTCAGCGCAGAAAAGCAATAATCGACTTATTGTGTATGCGTAAATTTGAAACGAGAGAAAATCTCGCTTTTGAATTTGGTGTATCTCTAAGAACCATAGATTATGACATTTTAGCCCTTACAACTGAATACCCGATTTACACCACACAAGGCAACGGCGGAGGTATTCATATTGATAAAGAATACAAGTCCTACAAGGATTATTTATCAAGTGAGCAGTCAGAACTTTTACATAGATTGCTCCCTACGTTAAAAGGCAAGGATGCCGAAACAATGAAGTCTATATTATCTTCTTTCGATTATAGAAACAGGAGGCAATAAAATTGAAAACGTTGCAAGAGATACGAGAAGATTTAGCGGAAATTAAATTTTATTACGCTAATGAAAAAGAGATTATTGCAGCCGGCAAGGTTACGGGTTTAATTCGTTTGGCAGAAACGGTAAAGGCATATAACGAAGCGGTCAGCAACGCCAAAGGTCAGTTGTATATGCTCTATGTTGCTCTTTATGTTCATAACAATTCGCAAATGGTTGTTGCAGACGATTGGGATTGTTCCGTTGACTATATTAAACGGCTCAATAGACAGTTACTTCAATATTTACAGGGCGCACTGAAAATATAAAAATCTATAAGGAGAAAAAGCAATGAAACAGGACAAAAACAAGAATTACGCTGTATGTCTTTGCGATATGGACTTTATTGACGGTGCAGATAACGTGTACCGGACGGACGAGTATATCGTAAAACAACAGATTTCCTTTTTGGAATCGGACGTAGGTACTTCGATGGTGCTTAGCGATGATACGTATTATCTTCGCACAGCCCAGCGCGATGCTGAGTATGAATTTGCCTTTCAGGGCAGAGCGAATATCAACGGTAAGCGGTTAAAATCTGCAAGTTATACCCGTAAATACGTTGATTAACCACATTCGGTAATAGGTGTGATGGAAAATTTAATATAAATTTCGATTGACTGCGGTGACGAGCTCGGTAAGGTGGCCACCTCTCTGCTATATATCGCAGGAAACGAGTGTTTCAAAAACAATTTCCCTCACATTTTATTATAAAAATTACAACTTAATAGCTGAAAATAAGGCTCAAATCCTTAAAAAAGTAGGCACAAAACGGCTGCGTTATCGGCTATACGGACAAAAAATCTAAATTTAATTAAAAGGAGGCTATTAGAATAATGGCAACAACTAAAAGAGAAAGACGCTGGTCTGTTCCTTCTAAGAGAGCGAAGGGCTATGCAGAGGAACGCAAGGCAAAGGTACACATGCGTGGGCCTAAGGAAGGTAAGGAACTCACTGATTATGAGGCAGGTATGAGATCGGGTTATCTTCAGGCACAGTCCGACCACGCAGGTACTTATAAGTACAAGAAGGCTCTTGCTGAGGGTAAGACTAAGGCAGAAGCAAAGGCTATTGCTAAGAAAATTGGCAAGTAATCAATAACAAATTATAGGAGGATTAAAAATCAATGGAAAAATTTAATATCAAGGTAGAAAGAGAAACTTACGTATCTAAAAAGACAGGCAAAGAAAACTTCACTTATTTTATCAAAGGTGTAATTCGTGGTAGGAATATCAAAATTGCGGTAGCGCCCCCTGATTTCGGTGGTTATACCGTTCTGGATATCGTATTCGACGACCAGATGGAAGCGAACCTTGTTGTCGTTCCTTACTCTATGAAGGACGATGCAGGTAATACGATTTCCGGTAACACCTATGCCGTACAGTCTGTTGACGAAAACGGAAAGGTTTACGAGTGTAAAATTAAGCCTGCAAGAAACTCTGATAAAGAGCTTCTCAATATGTTGCTTGACTAAGCTCGACAACTAAAAAACAGTTGTTTCTACGGCTTGCGGTATAAGTCCGTAAGCCGTAGTTTTCATTAAAAATAAAATTCAGGAGGTATTTATGACAAATTGTAAGAAGTCCGATACCGTTAAGTGGATAGTAGCGTTTTCGCTTATATTCGTCTTATTTGTGGGTGTATTCGCTAACCTTTTCCTTGTTTTAAGGGATAATAGCGAGAACCCTGCTCCCGAACAGGATATAGAAAGCTCTGTTTCCGAAGATAACGGCGTAATAAACGAAGATGGTACTGAAATGGTAAGCGGACAAGTATATGCTATGGCAAAATCTATGACGTTTTCCTCGCCTACGCTGTTATCCACCACAGCAAGGTCGGGCATTACGCTTCAATGCTCCGTATATCCGATAACTGCGAGCAATAAGGCAGTTGATTGGTCGGTGGCTTGGGTAAATCCCTCGTCCTCTTGGGCATCCGGAAAGACGGCATCAAGTTATCTTAGCGTAACCCCGTCAAGTAGCGGCAGTACAACGGCAACGGTAGTGTGTAACGCTGCGTTTGGCGAGCCTATCAATATTATCGTAACAAGTAGAGATAACCCAGATATTACGGCAACGTGCGTTGTGGATTATCAAAAGCGTATGACGGGATATAGCGCAACTGTTTTCGGTAAGACTGCAAACGTAACCGCAGGCGGTACTACAAGTATAGACGTTTCTTCGTCTTCTACGGTAACTCTTGGCTCACTGCCTTTGAGTGCAACCTATGGAACGGGTACGGTAGCAGGCAGTAGCGCAACTCTTGGCTGTTCTATTATGTTAGATATTTCCGGGATTGCGGAAAAGATCGAAAACTATTATTGGAACACCAAACGCGCTCAACTTGGTGTCGCTATGCAGATGACTATTGACGGAAACATTGATAACGTGCGTGGAAAATGTACGCAGATGGTAGCAACTACGATGGTTAATAAGCCGTCGAGCCTTACGTTTAAGGACGCTATTGCTCCTTTCGTGGAACTTGCGGTATTAACCACTTGCGTAGATTATTTCAGTGAACTTCTCGCATCACAGCCTTTTGCACTCTTACGTGTAGGCGTTGATGGAGATGAATCCACCTACGGCGATATAGAAATCTATGTAACCGACGGTGTGATTAACCTCGCTTTAAGCGAAGAAAATTTAATTATTTAATTTTTAGGAGGTATTTTATATGAATTATTATAACGATTTTAACCAACATAAGAAGTCCGATACCGTAAAATGGGTAGTCGCCTTCTTCCTAATTGCCGTTCTTTTGTTCGGCGTAGCGGCATCACTATTTTTACAGCTCAGACCTAACGAGGAAACGCCCGTTCCCGAAACCGAGAACGAAGTAGTTGTTCCCGAAGCCGAGAATGAAACAGACAATACGGATAATATTAACCCCGTAGAGCCTACGCAAGCATCTGCAAACACTTCTGGTGGAGTAACCAATCTTGAAGGTGAAGAGATGGAAAGCAAGAAGGTATATGCAATGTCTAAGTCTATGACATTTAGCTCGCCTTCTGCAAATTCCCGTTCTGCACCCTCCGGCGTAACTCTTGAAGCAACTGTTTCGCCTGTTTCCGCTACTGATAAGACTGTAGATTGGACTGTTGAGTTTGTTGACTCCACTTTGGAATGGGCGGTAGACAAGGTAGTAACCGATTATATTACCGTAACTCCCGAAAGTGACGGTAGTAATATCGCAACGGTAGTATGTCATCAACCTTTCCAAGCTCCTATCCAAATTATTGTTACCAGCCGTAGTAATCCTAACGCTTTTGCGAAGTGTCTTGTAGATTATAGAGCTAAGATAGCGATTATTTCTGTATCCGGAATGGGTGACAATATTGAATCGGGTTCGCTTATTTTCTGTAATAGTCAATATGTCGCTGAAGCAGAAGCAGGAGAAACCACTGGCACTATTTATATCAATCCTTTGGATACAAGCACACTTAGCCCTAATTACAGAGTAATGCCTACTAATGGCACTGTTGGGCAACTTGACATTACCAGAATCCCCGATGATTATCATGTGGATATGAAAATGACTATGGCGCCAGAATTTTTGCAGGCTCTTAATAGTGCAGGTTTTACCATCACCAATGCTAACGGATATGTATTTATTAACGGTGGCGTCAATACAGGAATTAGTAATTCGGTAACGGGTTCGCTTGGATTTCTCTCAAAAATTATAACGCTTCTTTCTAACTGTACGAATTATGACGCTTTGTCTGAGGAAGAACAAAACGAGATGATGAATTTTGTTATTACTTATAACACTACCCGCGCTTTTATTTTGCAAGTCGGTTATACCGATTCTGCCGTAGAAGAAATCAACGAATTTCTTGACACCTCTTGCGATATCTATCTTTATCCTCAAGTAACCAACGTTTATCTTAACAACGGAAATCTCGAATTTTAATGAGGTGGAATTATGAGCGCAAAGATAAAAAACAAACCCTCTAAATGGAGCAAAATATTGACATACGTATTAGTCGTTTTGTTGATATTCGGCGTAATTGGGGCTGCTGTATATTTCTTGTTACCGAGCGAAAATAAGAACGGAAAATACACCGATTTTACCGTAGCTTTTAACGGAAATGCTGTTGCGCTTGAAAGCGAAATGACTATCTATGCAGGACAAAATTATGAGTTTACTGTTGCGTATTCCAACGAGGGCGAAGCAATAGAAAATCCTTATGATTTTTCCGTAGATATTATCCCTAACGCAACGTTAGCGACAGAGTTCCAATACACTGTTGACGGCGAGGAAAAATGGTTTACTGATTTAGTCAGTATGAAGGATGCGTTTTCGATAGAAATGACGGATAACGGCTTTACTCTGCAAGCTCCGGAAGCGTTTACAATGCAAGACATTTTAAGTCAGGTCTATACGGGGAAAACCGTTGACGTTCCCGACAATATTGAGTACGGCAAATACTTTACGCTTGTGGTAAGCTCTTACGATAATGCCGTTCAGTATAAGGTAACATTTGACGTTAGCGAAAACGGCTCTGACATTACACCGCCTGACGACGTAAATCCGGGCGAAACGATACCCGTAGAAAGCATAATTCTTGACAAGGAGGCGATCTTATTTTGATGAAAATAAAACATAGATTGCTTTCGGCTCTATTGGTGCTTTTAACGGTCATAACAACTGTGCTTACGGCGGGATTTCCTGCCGTAGCATACGCTCAAGAGGTCAATACGAGCTTTGTAAAAACCAACGTTCTTGACGATTTGCGTAGTTCTTCGGAGTTCAATATTTTGGAATATCCGTTTGACGATACGGGGCTTATAAAGCGACCTTCCATCGCAAATTTCGTAGAGTATTCCTACTCGTATAAGGAAAGCAAGCAAGGCAATTATGGGCTGTTCGTGTACTTCTATAATCCGCAAGGTTTAACGATAGATACGGACAACAAGAATAATAAAATTCAGCTTGCTACCAAGTATAGCGCAGACGGCAATCCTACGGATTATGAGAAGTTTGATTTACAATTTTGCAGTATGTCAACCGAGCCGGACTATTATGGGCTTTTTTATAAGTTCAAGATAATAGACCACGAAAGCGCAGACGGTAAAACCATATTACAGCGTGTCAATAGCAACGAAAGACGTTATGACGTTTCAGGCATTGAGCTTGTAACGGAAGGAAATGAAACCGCTACGGATTATAGCGTAGGCGGCACGTATAAATTTACGGGTTATGTCAAAGGCTGCGGGCCTGACGAAAACGCAGAATCTACGCTTGTTTGCGACGTAACCGAGCTTGAAACGGTCAGCCTTGACGTAAGAGATACAAGCTACCGTATGGATAGCGTTTCACACTTAGGCGAAGGGCATCAGAACGATTTACATTCCGTATATTTTTCCGTTCCCAATTCGCTTTTAGAGCGTTATGGCGCACTGCAAAAGATAAAAGCTGAATGGTATGAATACCGAACCGGGCCTGTCATCGTAACCGAAGATAAAGGTATGTACGATTACCTTAAAAACTACACGGGTACTATGTTTACACCAAGCGGTTGGAATAATCTGCAATATAAAATGTTCAGCGATTATACGGCAACGGGCGGTATTACTTCCCAAAATGCTTTTGCGTTATGGTGGCTCGCTCTAAATGAATCTGAGCTGTCTAATGATGATTATGACGGAATGGGCTTCCCGATAGAGTTCTTTCCATACCTGTTTTATACGGGTGGTGAAAGCGCAGCCGATTATACGCTTACGGGCGAAGAATTAAAGAATTATATCTACGATTACAGCAATAGCGCAGTATTGGGCTATCTACCTACAAAAAGCGGTCAAATAAGTGCCGATTTGTTTGCTCCGACAGACGAGCCGATTACTGTATTGAACGCTTGGGATATAGAGTTTGGCAGAAAATACGGCTATAACTGTTTTGAGTTCGACGCTGGCGATACCTTTGATATGCTTACATACGACGATACGCATAGCGGTTGGGATAAATTCTGGGATTTCTTCCTGTTCCCGCCTAAAACAGACGGCTCTGTTCACAACATTGAACCGATCTATAAGGTCAAAGAAAACGACGTTTTAGGTTCTAATGCGGTTATCGCAGGCAACTTACTGATGAACGTCAACGACGTGGACGATTTCAAGGCTTATTATAGCAATGCAATTCAAAACGGCGAAACGGTGTTTGTGTTCCGTTTTGCACAGACAGATTATCTCTCTGCACCGATAGCATATACCAAAGACGGCAAGACCTACACCGATAAGGCATACGTCGCATCTGAAAATGTATTTATGGATTTTGATATTATTCACCTTACGTTTAACCGTGATGGGGTGTATAAGGTTATTCCGGCGGTATCTAATCCCATTGACGTTGTAGGAGATATATCCGCACCCCTTGATATGGACGAGCCTGATATGTGGCTTATTATTCTTGGCGTGCTGATGGTTATTATTTTACTTGTAATTTTTGCTCCCTTGCTCCCGTACCTGTTACAAGGCATTTGGTGGCTTATTTGCTTACCCTTTAAGGGCTTAGCGGCACTCGTAAGGCTAATTAAGGATAGCATAGACAGTTGGCAGCGAGAACGAAAGCTGAAAAAGCAAGAAAAACAGAAACAAAAACAAAATAAGGAGGTCTAAAAATTGAAAACGGTAAAAAGGATTATAGCAATAACCCTTCTTATCGTTACGGTAGCTCTGGTTGGCTATCTGATTTATACGGGTAGCCAACTATCTATCACCGATACAGGAGGTATAAATGAAACGATTAAGAGTATTTAATATAGCTCTTACGGTTCTGTTATCCTTGTGTTTTATATTGCTTGGTGTGTTCTGTTTCAATACTTCCTACCTTCGATTACTTGAAAGTTTGGGCGATTTATGGCAATCCGTTAAGTTTTACGGCAGTAAAATTTTCGGCTTTGAATATAACGGCGTTCCATCTGTAACCGAATTTTCAGAAGTAATGAAATGGAACATTTTTTTACCGGAAGATCTAAGCGCTTTTAAGGAGCAAGCAGGTTCTTATTTCAAGCTCCTTTTTAGCGCAGAAAATCTATCTGCTTACGGCAAATTTATGGGCGAAATACTACTTACGTTTATGAAGATTTTAGCCATAGCATTGCCGTGTATCGTTATATTTATACTGCTTCTAAAACGACTGTATAAGAATAGCAATAATAATTACAACAAGGACACAGTTCCGCTTAGAGTTTTTAAGTGGATTTCTAATTATACATACCAGCCTATAAAGCGGTGTGTTACTGCCTATATAAAGTTCTTAAAAGACCATAATTTTATATGGATTTTGTGGCTGATTTTATGGGCGATTCAACTCAATCTTGCAACGATAATAGTAGCCTTTTTCGCATATTATTTCTATTTTGTAATGTCTTTCGATTTCGCAACGATTTATATTCAATTTTGCAAGTTATTTATAGATTTACAAGTGGTAATCAAGAGTGTTCCCATACCCGTATGGCTCGTATTAGGTTACGTTATGTTTGCAAAATGGCGTAAAAGAGTGGCTATAAGTCGGTTAAACCACTATGAAGCTCGTAATTGCGGGTTCATAAACGAACTACCGATAGTATCTATGAGCTGTGGCTCGATGGGAAAGAAAAAGACAACGTTAATTACGGATATGGCACTCTCGCAGGAAGTAATGTTCAGGCAAAAAGCGTTTGACTTATTACAGAAAAACGATATGAAGTTTCCTAACTTCCCGTGGATATGCTTTGAACAAGAACTAAAGGATTGTATGGAGCATAAAACCGTGTATAATCTCGCCACGATAAAAGAGTGGATAAAGCTAAAAAGAAAGCGTTTTGACAAGCATCAGAACGAGCATTTGCAACTGTATGGATATGACTATAAAAAGTATGGAACGGAGTATTATGACGGGCTACAAGTATCGACATTATTCGACATATTGGAGCGTTATGCACTCTTGTATTTTATCTACGTCATAGAAAGCAGTTTAATCGTAGCGAATTATTCTATCCGAACGGATAATATGCTGCTGGATAGTGGCAATTTCCCTATGTGGTACACCAACTTTTTCCCCGAACAGTTAACTGACGGCAGACACGCTAAAATTTTGGATTTCGACACTTTAAGACTTGGTAAAAAGGTTATAGAAGAAAATCCGAACATAGGCAGTTTTGAGTTCGGCGTAGTGGTTATATCCGAAGTAGGTAAGGAGCGTGGCAACAATTTAGAGCTACGAGAAATGAAGAAAGGAACGGAGGAAACAAACCAAAAGAACGACCTTTTCAATGCTTGGCTAAAAATGTGTAGGCATTCTGCAACGGTGGATAATTTCCCGTTTATAAAGGTGTTTACTGACGAGCAAAGACCAGAATCGTGGGGTGCTGACGCCCGTGACCTTTGCGACGTAATACATATCGTATCATCGGGCGAAACGAAACTTGCTATGCCGTTCTATACCATTGAAGATATGCTCTCGGAATGGGCGTTTAATGGGTTTATAGGGCTGTATTATGATTTCCGTTTTAGGCGAGGCGACAACACGCTATTAGTCCATATTTTGAAAGCTCTGACGTCTTTTATATGGCGTAGGAATATGCGTATTTACAACAAATACGGGTATTCGATTTTGCGTATAGAAAAAGAACGTGGAACGATGGACGGCAAGATAGAAAAGAAACGTTATTTCATTATGAGCAGAAAGATATATAGCCGCCGTTTTTCGACAGACTGTTTCAGCGACTATTTCAACGAGCTTGCGAAGAACACGAAAGTTGGTCTTGCGGATTACCGTGAGTACGCAACTGAAAAAGCCACCGTTGAAGAATTAAAGCTACAAAACAGTTACTTTATCAATTCACTATACAAATAACGAGAAAAGGAGGACTGAATTATGTCATTTGGAGAATGTAAAGTATATAACGATGGTTCGCACTACATAGCAATACCGTATGTGCCTAACCCTCGAAAAAAGAAATGGAAACCACCGGAAGAAATGATAGTGGTTAAAGAAGAAGGCGTATCAGCGACTGAAATTAT
>JAZUPL010000108.1:0-5357 GCA_045605175.1 Eubacteriales bacterium
TTGGAGCATTCTCTGCACCTCTCTTGCAACCTCGTAATGCTCAATACCCACCACGTCAGGGGAGAGAATTCTTGAGGTGGACTCAAGGGGATCAACTGCGGGGTAGATACCGAGAGATGCAATGCTACGGGAAAGAACCGTAGTAGCGTCAAGGTGCGCAAAGGTGGTAGCAGGAGCAGGGTCTGTCAGGTCGTCTGCGGGAACGTAAACCGCCTGTACCGAGGTTATAGAGCCGCGCTTGGTCGAGGTGATACGCTCCTGAAGAGCACCCATCTCGGTGGCAAGGGTGGGCTGATAACCAACCGCGGAGGGCATTCTTCCAAGAAGAGCCGAAACCTCCGAGCCTGCCTGTGTAAATCTGTATATGTTGTCTATAAAGAGAAGCACGTCCTGTCCCTCTTTGTCACGGAAGTATTCCGCCATAGTAAGACCGGAGAGAGCAACCCTCATTCTTGCCCCTGGGGGCTCGTTCATTTGTCCGTAAACGAGAGCGGTCTTGTTAAGAACTCCACTCTCCTTCATCTCGTTGTAGAGGTCGTTACCCTCACGGGTACGCTCGCCGACACCCGAAAATACCGATATACCGCCGTGCTCCTTGGCTACGTTGTTGATAAGTTCCATAATAAGAACGGTTTTACCAACACCCGCACCGCCAAAAAGACCTATCTTACCGCCCTTTGCATAGGGGGCGATAAGGTCAACGACCTTGATACCTGTTTCAAGAATTTCGGCAGTTCCCTCCTGTTCTGCAAAGGAGGGGGGATCTCTGTGAATACACCATTCCTCGCAACCCTCGGGGGCAGGGAGGTTGTCGATAGGCTCGCCGAGCAGGTTGAATATTCTGCCGAGTGTTTCCTTGCCTACCGGTACGGTTATTCCTGTGCCTGTATATACCGCGTCCATGCCTCTTGACATACCGTCGGTGCTGGACATTGCGATACATCTTACCACGTCATCGCCTATCTGGCTTGCCACCTCGCAGACAACGGTGCGTCCCTCGTGCTCTATCTCTATTGCGCCGAGCAGGTCGGGGAGTTTTCCGTTTTCGAAGCGGATATCCAGAACAGGTCCGATAATCTGTATTACCTTACCGATGTTCTTTTCCATCGTTTTATCCTTTCTTGTTCTATCAGAGTGCCTCTGCACCCGATACAATTTCGGTTATCTCCTGGGTGATAACTGCCTGACGTGCTCTGTTAAACTTGAGCATCAGGTCGTCTATCATTTCGGAGGCATTTTTGTTCGCCGAACTCATCGCACTGCGACGCGCACCCGACTCGGAGGCAGTAGCCTCTGCAATAGCCGAATATATAACACCGCCAAGATAAGCGGGAACAATGCTTAAGAGCATCTCTTCACCGTCACCGTCCATCTCCATACCGTGACTGCCTACCTCTCTTTCAAGCGGGAGCAACTGCTCGTAAACAGGGGTTTGCGTCAACATAGAAACAAAGCGAGTGTAAACGAGTACAACCCTCTTTACCCTTTCTTCTGTGTATAACTTTGCAACCTCCCTGCCTATTGCCATAGCATCACCGACACCGGTGTTTGCCACGTACTCGTAGGACGAGTCTGCGATTTCATACTCACGGCGGCGATAGTATTCGAGCGCCTTTTTGCCGATGGGGAGCCACAGGGCGTCGGTGCCGTCCTTACTGTTAAGCATCCCTGCAAGTTTGAATATATTGCTGTTGTATCCACCTGCCAAGCCTCTGTCACCTGCGATAACGATATATAGCGTCTTGCCACTCTCCCTCTCGGTTGTCCACATTGATGTGTCTATTCCCTCGGAGGAAAATACCTCGTCGATAGCCTCACCGAGTGCCTCGTAGAAGGGGCGTGTTTTTTCTACGCTCTCTCTTGCACGGCGGAGTTTGGAGGTAGCAACAAGTTCCATAGCCTTGGTTATCTGTCTTGTGCTATCAACACTCTTAATCCGCGCCTTTATATCATTCATAGAAGTGCCTGCCATATATAGCACCCCTTATCCCTCGGCTATGCCGAGAAATCTGTTTTTGACCGTCTGTATGGAGTTCTTGAGTGCCTGTTCGCTATCCTGGTCAAGAACACCGCTTGTGCGAATTTTTGCGAGCAGTTCGTCCTGGGTTTCTGTCAGGTATTCAAAGAGTTCACGCTCAAAGGCACGAACATCCTCAACCTTTATCTCTTTGAGCAGATTGTTTACAACCGCATAGATAATAGCCACCTGAAGTTCTACCGAAATGGGCGAATTTCTGTCCTGCTTAAGCACTTCGACTATTCTTGCACCCTGGTCGAGTCTTGCCTTGGTGTCGGGGTCGAGATCCGAGCCGAACTGGGCGAAGCCCTGAAGTTCACGATACTGGGAGTACAGGAGTTTTAGCGTACCCGAAACCTTTTTCATCGCCTTAATCTGTGCGTTACCGCCGACACGGGATACCGAGATACCGGGGTTTACCGCAGGGCGAACGCCTGAGTGGAACAGTTCGCTCTCAAGGAAGATCTGTCCGTCGGTTATAGAAATAACGTTAGTGGGAATGTACGCCGAAACGTCACCCGCCTGGGTTTCAATAATAGGCAGGGCGGTAAGCGAGCCGCCTCCGCACTCGTCGGAAAGTCTTGCCGCTCTTTCGAGAAGACGGGAGTGCAGATAGAATACGTCACCGGGGTATGCCTCACGGCCCGGAGGACGGCGGATAAGCAGCGAGAGAGCGCGGTAAGCAACAGCGTGCTTTGAAAGATCGTCATAGACGATAAGCACGTCGCGGCCGCGGTCCATAAAGTATTCGCCCATAGCACAACCTGCATAGGGAGCGATATACTGAAGGGGTGCTGCATCCGAGGCGGTAGCACTGACTACAATAGTGTAGTCCATAGCGCCGTTTTTGTATAGTGTATCTACCACGTTTGTTACGGTAGACTGTTTTTGACCTATGGCAACGTAGATGCAGATAACATCCTTGCCCTTTTGGTTAATAATTGTATCGGTGGCAATAACCGTCTTACCGGTCTGTCTGTCACCAATGATAAGTTCTCTTTGTCCGCGACCTATGGGTATCATGGAGTCGATAGCCTTGATACCGGTCTGCAGGGGTACGGAAACCGACTTTCTCTCGATAATTCCGTATGCTTTTCTCTCTATTGGGCTGTAACCGTCATTCTCTATTGGCCCTTTTCCGTCTATGGGCTGACCGAGTGCGTTTACGACTCTGCCGACGAGTTTTTCACCGACAGGGACAGAAACGACACGTCCGG
Organism: Eubacteriales bacterium; assembly: GCA_045605175.1. GTDB lineage: Bacteria > Bacillota > Clostridia > Oscillospirales > CAG-272 > UBA1740. Next base: position 3,235 of record JAZUPL010000108.1, read on the forward strand.
TTCTCTTTACAAGGCTTCCCTCGCTGATACCCACGTCTGTTCCGAGAAGCACGCAACTAACCAGGTTTTCCTCCAGGTTAAGTGCCATACCAAAGGAGCCATTTGCAAATTCAAGCAATTCGTTTGCCTTGCATTTATCAAGTCCGTGCACCTTAGAGATACCGTCACCAACCGATATAACGTAGCCTATCTCGTCTTGCTCGGTTCTGTTCGAGTAGTTGCGAATCTGCTCACGTATAATCTTGCTGATGTCATCTATTCTTGACTGCATTCGTTTTCACCAACTTCTTTATAATACTATTTCGCCTAAGGTTTTTGCAAAACCGTCAAGGCGTGTCTTAACCGAGCCATCCAACTGGATGCCCATATACCTTAGTTTCATACCGCCGAGGATAGTCCTATCTACCGTGTTGCGAATAACTATTGTTTTTCCTGTCTTTTCGCCCAAGTTTTTCTCAAGGCGAACTATCTGTTCTTCGCTCATCGGCACAGAGGTGACTGCCTCGACGCGTTCGATACCACGGGACTTGTCATACTCCTCGCCAAACCCAACCAAAGCACTTCCAAGAAGATATGCACAGCGTTTTTCCGCCATAATCTTAACCAAGTTCTTCAGTTTAATATCTAGCGTGTCAAGCGAGCCGTCAATAGCGGCAAGCCTTTCTTCCTTCGTTAGTGCGGGCGTGTCGAGCAAATCGGGGTAACTTGGATTTTGTTTTAGAACTTCGAGCAAAAGTTCCACATCCGCCTTTACCTTTTCGGTGTCGCCGTCCTCCTCGGAGAGCATAAACAGTGCCACACCGTATTCCTTAGCATCAACCATTTCCGCCACCTATCCCGTCAATAAAGCCGTCAATAAGCGCCTTGTGTTCATCCTCGGAGATATCTCTTTCGATAACTGCGCTGGCTATCTCGATAGCCATACCTGCAACCTCGTCCTTGACCTCGTTTATGGCACGCTTTTTTTCGAGTTCCACCTGTTCGGTGGCTCTGTCGAGCGTCCTCTGTGCCTCGGCCTGTGCTTCTCTTAGTATTTCCTCCTCACGGAGTTGGGCACGACGTACTGCAGAACGAAGGAGTTCCTCGCTCTGCTTTTGAACGTTCTCCATTTTCTGTTCGTATTCCGACCTCATGCCCTCTGCGTCTGACCTTGCGGTTTCGGCATCCGAATACATATCGTCAATTTCTTTTTGTCTTGACTCTATCATATTCGTGATAGGCTTAAAGAGGAATTTTTTAAGCACTATATACATAACGAGGAGGTTTACCCAGGCGAATATCATCGTCCAGAAGTTGACACCGACGAAGGATTCAAATTCTCCTAAAAACCACTCCATTGTGTTTTCCTTTTCTTCGGTTTAATTCGGTTATCAAATTACATGAACATAAGAAGCAGGGCAACGACGAGCGAGTAGATACCGGTGGTCTCGGTAACTGCACAACCGATAATCATGTTGGTACGCAGAGTGCCTGCCATCTCGGGCTGACGAGCCATACCCTCAAGTGCCTTACCTACCGCATTACCCTCACCGATAGCGGGGCCTATTGCACCGATACCCATACAGAGCGCTGCACCGAGAGCCTTAAATGCCTCTACAAAAAATTCATTGAATTCCATTTTGTTTTCCTCCTGAAAATATATTTTTTATTTTTATTTTTAATTAAAAGTAAACTTAGAGCGAAAAGGTTAAACTTCCTCGGTGGGTTTTACCTCTTCTGTCTTGCCGAGTTCCTCGGGCGGAGGACAAGCACCGCCGACGTAAACCATTGTCAAAAGACAGAATACAAACGCCTGTATAAAGCCCGAGAACAGGTCGAAGTAAAGCGACAATACTGCGGGAATACCTATCTGGAACAAAGAGGGGAACACAGCGAGTACCGCATCGGGAAGCCAACCAAACACAATGTTTGTAAGACCTGCCAAAGAGCCATATATAAGTGCGGTAAGCACCGAGCCGCCTGCCACGTTTCCGAAGTGACGGAAGGCGAGCGATAGGGGAGATGCAATCTCGGACACGATATTCATAGGTGTCATAACGAAAATAGGCTCGGTAAAGCCCTTGAGCCATGCCTTAAGACCGAAGTTCTTGATGTTGTTGTACCATACCATACCTGTGGTGACC
>JAZUPL010000109.1:0-47119 GCA_045605175.1 Eubacteriales bacterium
TCTTACTAATACTACTGCTATTCCTATTGTATTTGCTATTAGTGATGGTATTGGTGTTTGGGGATTTAAGAGTTTTTTCTTGGCTGTATAGAGGATATTCTTATTTGTATGAATTGGAATATTTGCTTTTGTTTTATGACAGTTTGTGTAAAACGACAAACTAGTTTATCCTAAACAGGACAACTTAGTTTATCCTACAACTTAATAGAAACAAGCCTTGTAGACTTCGGTCTGCAGGGCTTTTTCTCTTGCTATAATACAGGCTTGACAGCAGGTTTTTCTAACTAAGTATTCCTTCTCCTTTTCACCACAATAAGGCGGTAATATATATACATGTTACCTATTATTTTTGTAGCTGTATGTATTTAAGGTTAAAAATGCTGTAATTCTGTTAAAACTGCAGGTTTTACTATTACTGTTATTACTACTGTATTTACTGTTGTTAGTGATATTGGTGTTTGGGGATTTAACGGTTTTTTTATTCTCTGTACAGTAGGATATTTGTATTTGTATTAAGTGGAATATTTGTTTTTGTTTTTAGACAGTTTGATTTAACAAAAGGAGCGTACTCCGCAAGGGGTGCGCTCCTTTTGTCTTTATATAATTCAGGTTACACCTTCCATTGAAGGCGCACCTTTTATGTCTTATCGGCTAAATTAACAACTTGCTTGTTCGATTTAAGGGCGTATTGCATTGCTCGATATGCTCCCCCTGTTGTGTTTTCAACATAGCAAATAACCAGGTCGCAAATATCAGCCATCCAACGGTTTCGCTTCGTTATAGCACTTTTAGGGTGCGATCCCCACACCGACTCCGGTATAATTACACTATCGTAATATTCGGAATAAAACTCAACATCTTTGCTATAATACGGAAGAACACAAACGAACTCGATATTATGCGTACATACACACCTCTCTACCCTTTTAATGACACTCGCAGCATAAATATCAAACTCGCCGTTACGACCAATATATATTTCTATATAGTTGTTTGTTTCCATTATCTCTTTAATTAACTTAAATAGCTCTACATCAAGCATGCGATATCCGCAAAAATCTCTATGTCCAAAAAGACATATTTTATAAGTTTTCCCTATCAAAGTTACTCCCCGCCTCCATTATGTTATAAATTATAACATATACATATGTGATATGTCAAGTTAAAATATAAGTGATAAGTTTTAACATATTTTCGGTGAGGTAGTGTAACAATGAAAGAACCTAAGCAAAAATTGATAATAACCAAAAAATTAATAGGTGATGACGGACACAAAACCTTTTCAATAAGAATCAAAGACGAAACTGTTGCACGTCTTGACGAGATTGCCAAAAAAACTAACCGTTCGAGAAATGACCTCATCAATATGCTTCTTGACTATGCTATGGATTATTGTGAAATTCACGATGATAATACTCAAAATGGATAAAACCTAAGCACAGTTTTGTTCATAGTACAACAGGCTGCACTTAAGGAGTCCAAGTAATTTGACATTTTGTGTTTCGGCACAAGGCAATTTAGCCTAAGTAGGACAAAACAAATATTCTAAGTGAATAATACAAGGCCCTTGTTCGAGGTTTCTCGGATGGGGGTCTTTTTGTATTGTTTTTAACTTCTCTATTGATTTCGTTGAATTCTTGATGGAATAGCCCCTTTGTTGTATAAAAAAACAGCCACAAAAAGTGGCTGTCTTTGAAATATTCACGTTTTTCAACACCGTTTTAGGCTCTCTATTATTTACCCTTGAAAGGTTGGTGCATCACGCCCTTGAAGGGTTAGCGCATATCACGATTATGGGTGTTTTTTTAGATTATATAATCTTTTTGCGCTTGATGAAGAAGAATATTGCCAGTCCGATAACAGCAACGCCGCCGACCGAAGCACCGACTATAATGCCGGTATAGTTTTGAGGCTCTTCTGCAGGGGGATTCTCTGTTGGAGGGTTAGTAGGCTCGTTGCCGGGGTCATTTCCCGAACCAGGTTCATCACTGGGATTGTCACCCGGTTCGTCGCCGGGGTTATCGCTCGGTTCGTCGCCTGGATTATCTCCCGGTTCATTACCGGGGTTGTCGCCTGGTTCGTCGCCGGGGTTGTCGCCGGGATTGTCGCCGGGATTGTCGCCGGGTTCGTCACCGGGGTTATCCTCGGGGGGATTTGTCGGGTCAGGCGAGCCACAGGTCGCGCAAATTCCGTCAACATAACTGTGACCGAGGGGGTCAACAGACTCGGTGTAGGTGTCATCGCAGGTGCAGGTATAGGTAAGTTCGCCTGCCTCGGTGCAGGTGGGTTTCTTGGTCTGTGCAGACGTGTAGTTATGCGTGTGCTCGACAACCGTCGGAACAAACGCCATATAGAACAGATTTATAGAATCATCCTTTGTTACTGCGTGCGTGCCTGCGTCAAGAGAAACCTCAAGTATCTGCGAAGCAGGAATAACGAAGGATGTGCCGTCAATCTTGATTTCCTTGCCAGAGGCGTTGGTTGTTCCGCCGAACACCAAAACGAGTGTTCCTCGTCCGTTAGCAGTGAACGAGATCTTGGTAGAAGATTCTATTTTGAGGCAGGTAGTAAGTTCCTCGCCATTGAAGGTCACGCTACCTTTGGACGTAGAAGTGTTTCCTGAAATCGTAAAGAAGCCCTCGGGGTCGGTCAATTTGTCCTTTGTGAAACTGTGAATTTCGGAGTCTGAGGTAATGACCGTGCCACTTGTAATGCTGCCACCAGGGGTATCGATATCGGGGGTTTCACCAGGCTCGTCACCTGGGTTGTCAGTGCCCGGAATATCCGTGCCACCTTGGGGGGGCGTGGGAATGGGGTTGGTGGCTGCATTTTTGTCAACGGCGATAATAGTCAACGCAGATAGTTTTGCCTCCTTAAACTTTCCACTACCGACATCGAAGGTGTCAGACTGAATGAAATAGTAGCCGTGGGGAATATTTTCGACCGTGCCGCTACCGACGAGCAAACTCCTGCCGACCTCATCACAGAGGACGACGTTATGCGAACTGTCGGCGTGCTGGGTAAGCGATACGTTTACCGCCGTGTCAACATAGAACACGATATTACAGCCGACCGTGTCACCGCCTACGGTAATATAATCGGCGCTTGTTTTAGTTACATTAAATAGAATATTGTCATATGTGCCAGGCGCAGGAACAGTCGTCTTGCTCAAGGATTTGTTATAGTCGAGAACAAGTGCAGTGGTAGGATAACGGTCAAAAGGAATAACCGAGGTGTTGACCGAATCGGGGGTGGGAACCCCCTTCTTCTGCGTTCCGGCGTATGCCAAAACCACTGCCTTCATGTTTGCGATGTCCTCTTCAATTACATAATCTCGTGTGGGGATATAACTGAGTGTGGAGTTGGTATCAAAGTCCGAATAGAGATTGTTGGACGAAACTGCCGTAGCCCTGTCGGTTACGATAGTGGCGTGGTTATTGCCCGTGCAAGAGGTAAACGAGTCGTTGTAACTTTTTACCGCGCCAGACTTAACTTCCACAGGATTTTTGCTCTTATAGAACAGATTATATTCAGAGAAGATATACGCATTTGCCCTCGGGTTCATACAATATGAGGTCTGTCCCTCGAAGATGTTGTTATACATATGTATATTTGCCTGACGGGCGAGAGGGCCTCGAGATTCACAATCCTTCCAATAATTGTGGTGGTAGGTCAGGTGATACTGCAGTGACGTGTCGGAGGAGCCGACGAGATTCGTCTTGTGATATCCGACGTAGAAGCAATAGGAATTTGTGAAATACCGTCCACGCTTAAAGTCACACGCACCGTCGCCACCGTCCTTATCGCTCTCTGCAGGATTTGTAACAATCGGAGCATAGAATGAACAGTGGTGAATCCAACAACGCTCAACGGGGGCGGTGAGGGTGGAATCCTGCTGTTGTCCCTCCATGCCCACACAATCCTCGGGAACGTTTTTGAAGGATAGATTTCGAACTTCAAAACTCTTGCCGATACCGCTTGTATAGTCGGTGCTCTGACAGATAAAGTGTAGCCCCCAACCGTTCATTACGGCATCGTATCCAATTCCCTCTACGGTAATATCCTTACCGCCGCTAATTCTTGCCATAAATCCGTTGTCTCCAACGCTTCCTCCATAGTCCACAGAATCGTATGCAGTAAGCCCCAATGGTGCGCTGACGTTTCCAATAATACGGACGACAAGCGGCGTGCCGTCGAGTGCAAGTTTGCGAATTATATCAGAGTTGGTGTTTGCGACGCCACCCTTTGAGCTGACGCCACCACCGACGTCCTTGCCAACCGAGTTAAGAATATTGCCAATTCCAGTAACGGTTGTACCGTCCTTTGAGGTTACGGTGACGGTGTCCTTGTTAGCATCTGTGACGTAGAGGACAATTGCGCCATCCTTTAGACTTCCGTCGTCATTATATGCGCCGACACCGTCGGTGTAGCCAAAATGCGCATAGCCTGAGCGATCGTAGGCACGGACGGTAAGAGCATCTGTAAGCAGGGCTAAACTCTCGCTCTCGACACCGTCAATGACAGGAACAATTCTTATTTTGTAACTACCAACACGAAGCCCGACCGCATCAACACGGTAGCCCTCAGTGGTCTTACGAATTAACTCCGCATCGATAGGCGACCATTCATCTGACTCATCACAGATATAGGCATTGTAGCCCTCCGCACCCAAAATGGGGGTCCACTCGGCGTAAGCCGATTCAAACCAACCCGCAGAATCGGTGATTCCAGCCCCGTCATTTATCGATGCAGACGGCATCACGGTATAAAGCAATGAGAAAAGTATGCTCAACACCATGAAAAGTGCTATATTTTTCATTTTTTTTGAGGCATGCATTTTATCTTCCTATATTTTACGATAACAAAACCGTTTTTAGTTTTTGTCATCGAATTACACTTTTATAATATCAAATATTTTTATTTAAGTCAATATGTTCTTTTATTCAGCGTATAAGTGTGCATATTGGCAAGGCTTTTTTCTAACAACAAAATCGCTGTTAAAGGTATTTGCTTTTCGTAGGCTATTCGGATATATGACCGAAGAAAGCACGCTTCTTTTTAAGACAAACTCGGTTTGTTTATAATATAATCACAGTGCAAATGTAATCACTGTGGTGATAGTTATTTAGTTTGGGACATAAAACGCCCCTCGTCCGTAGGTGCGAGGGGCGTGATGTTGGCGTCGTCACAGGCGTGACGGCGTTTTTAGTAGGTTATTACTACCGAATAGAGGTAGTTATTGCCATTGACGGCGGTGATAGTTATTTCAACGTCTGAGGTGGCAGTGTAGGTGTACTCGGTGGAGGTGATCTCTTCGGTGATAGTCGTGCCGTCACCGAGGGTATAGGAGGTGTAGCCGTAGTAGCCGTTTACGGTTACGGTGGCACCTGCCTTCACCGAGAAGGTTACTTTACCGCTGCTTATCTGGGAGTTGTTACCACCGTTATCGCGGATGTTTGCGCCCGAGATGTCAAGTCCCTCTATCTCCTTGTAGTTACCCTCCGAGCCGAAGTTTATGGTTATGCTCTCGTCAAGAACTACGGGATAGGTAATGGAAATAGAGTAGAAGTAGTTGTTCCCCTCTGTGTGGGAGATAACGATCTTTTCATCTGCGGTTGCGGTGTAGGTGTAATACTCGTCGGTTATTATCTCACTACCATTGAAGGAATAGGATGTATAACTGGGATAACCATGTACGGTTACTATTGCGCCCGCCTTAACATAGAAGGATATGCTACCGTTCTTTACTTGAGAGTTGTTGCCGCCATTATCACCGATGGTGATGCCCGAAATATCGAAGCCCTCGACATCTTTGTAGTTGCCCTCCGAGCCGAAGTTGACGGTTATGCTCTCGTCAATGAAGGTCATGGATACTACGGAGATATAGGTGATATAGGACTTATTGTAGGCAGGAGAATCCACGGTGCCTGCGTTGGTAGCAGTTATGGTTACCTGGGTTGCCTCCGAGGTGGAGAATATGTAGCAGGCGTTTGCATCCATTTCGATTACGCTATCTCCTACGGTTACGGTGAGCAAACCGTAGTTTGTATCAAAGCCCTTGATAGTTACGGTTACGTATGCGGGGGCTATGAAGGAGATACGCGAATCCTCACCAAGTTGCGCGCCGCCCGAATGAGTCTTGCAGGTGCCGCTTATGGTGATACCAGAGGTGGAGGCGAGAATGCCGGTTACATCCCCCGCCTCGCTTGAGCCACCGAAAACATACTTGCCGTCTGCGATAGGACAGATTATTTCGATGCCGACAAGATAGTTATTTTCAAGACCTGTATAAACTACGGTACAATCCTCAAGGAATAGACGACTGTATTCCGCGTTCATAGTAACGAGGTCTGCCTCTCCCTGCATACCGAGTGTGTAGGAGGCGTAGGATGTGTTAGCATAGGGTATAACGCGTACGGTGGTGCCCGCTTTTACAGGGAAGGAGATTGTGCCCTTTACCTGATGCTCTGCTCCGTTCATACGGAAATCGCCACTTAATTCAACCTTGGGGTTGTTCCTTACTGCCTCGAGGCCGTCCGCGGAGGAGAAGTCAAGATATGTGTCCTTTACTATCTCGGGTGCGGCGTTGGGGTCCTCAAAGTTGACGGTTACGGTATATTCCTTGCCACCATACATGAATACTACGGAATATTCGCCTACTGCGGCAGAATTTACGGCGTCGGAATTCACTGTATAGTCGGTGACTGTGATAATAGAGTTGTCAGAATAGTACGCATTTACAACTACACCGTCGAGTTGAAGGCTATCGCCAATATTATAGTTAAGGTTCATGCCCGAGGCCTTTATTTCGGTGAGAATGGGGGCTTCGGGAGCCTCCTCGTCGGGGTTGATAATGATACGATAAAGGTAGAGGTCACCGGTAGAAAGTATGGTGACAACGGTTTCCTCGGCGTAATACTGCGAGAGCATATTGGAACTTGCGGTAGCAACGCCGTTAATAGTGAAATAGTTGTAGGAGGGATAGGTCACTACGGTAACCTCGGTTCCCGCAGCAACGGTGAAGCGAATGAAAGCACCCGTCTTCATATTGAGGGAGTTTGCGTTTTGATTCCAGGCCACCTTGCCGTTTTCGGCACTAATAAGTATGCCTGCCCATTCTAGGGTAGAACCACTTTCGATAGTGGTGGTGATATCAAAGGTGTTAGAGTTGCCCTCGCTCGTTCCCTGGTCGAAATGGTAGTAGGTGCGATCGTCAATGACGATCTCTGTAACCTCGGGGTTCCAAGAGTCAAGCCAACTTATCGTGCGGTTGTTTTTGCCAAAGATAACGGAGAAGTCGATATAGAACTTCGCTTCCTCCTCGGTAAGCATTTTCATTCCGGCAACAGCCTCGGTAATTGCGCCCGCGCCAGTGTTTCCAAATTCAACGAACTGAACGGTTGCGTCGGTGGGGTGTATGCCGTTCATAGAGATGTATCTCTTGTTTTTGTTCATAGAGGAATCATAGCCGTCAACCGAGATATGTCCACCAAGTTCGGAGTTGATAACTGCAACTGCGGCGTACGCGCCCCAGGTTCTGCCTATTGCGGTCTTGCCCTCTGCAACACCCTCGTCCGCGGTAAATCGACACTGATAGAAGATAGCACCATAGGTGATGGCGTCAGCAGCGCCCTTATTCGAACCCTTGAAGGCGGTTAAATATCCCGCAGTTCCCTGATCATCCTTCACAGTGTCAATAACGTGAATAGTGCAGTTCTTGAAGAGGGTTGTGTTATTTGTACCGAAGATGAAGTCGGTGTAGCCTGAAATGAATACGTTCTCGAAATACTGCCTACCGGTGAACAACTCGAGGGTATCCTGAATACCGAGCAGTTTTGAATCGCGCATAATGAAGCGGTCTGCCTGAACGAGCAGAGCAAGGCCTCTTTCGATAGCAAGGTTTGCCTCATCCATACGCTCCTGGGAATTCCAGTAGTTGGAGATTGTTACGCCTTCGATAGTTACACCATAAGCACTATCTCTTATAGCGACGGTCTGGGTGGAATCTGTTACCTGTGAGAAACCGCCTGCATCTTTGATGCCGTATATGGAATCCCATTCAATAGTAACCTTATCCGCGCCCACGCCCTTTATATGAAGATTAGGGATGGTTATTTCAAGTTTTTCGGTGTAAAGGCCTGCCTCGATAAGCATTATCTTGCGCTTGGAAGCCTCTGAGGTAGCAAGGAAATCGAGCGCCTGCTGTACGGTTGTGAACATATTGTAGCCGTTTTCAACAGCACCGACTACGCCTGTGTATTCAGCATCAACCTTGACCTGATATGCGTCCTCCACGATGGAGGGGGCGGTATCTACAACGTAGAGATTGAGGCTTGCAGTTACGCTCTGGTCGCCGTAGGAATATTTTACGGTGAGCGCCTTTGTGCCTGCGGTGTCAAAGGAATCACAGGTGTGGGTGTAAGCTGAGCCAACATTGAATTCCTTGGTAGCATCACCGAGAGTGCCAAGAACAATAACCGAAAGTCCGTCGAGGTTGAGTGTTTCGCCAACCTTATAGACCTCACGGAGACTATGGTTGATATAGAGTCCGTTACCAAAGGAGGACTGTCCCTCTTGGACGGTCTTGTCGGTGCCGAGAATCACCTCGGTGGGAAGATAAACATTGATATTTACGGTAATAGGAGTATAATCCTTGTAAGTAATGGTAAGGGTGTAGATTCCCGACGTAGAAAGATCAACTGCCGAGGAGTCCACGGTTACGTTCTCTATGGAGAGGGGCTCGGTCTTGCCGTTTGCAAAGGTGGCATTTAACCTAAGGCCCGAAAGATCAAGTTGCTGCCCTGCAAGATAATCAACCGTACCTTCGCTTACGAGAGCAAAGCCGTTTTCATTTGCCTTCTCAACGATACATGAAAGCGAAAGAGCGAAGATATCCTGAGTTCCGCCATTCTTACCGCGGGAGATTATCCATTCACCCTCAGTGACAGGAACGGTAATACGTACTACGGGGCTTCCGCCATCGGTACCTGTAAACTCAATGTCCTGTACCGCGCCGTCGGGTGCGGTTACGGTGATGAACTGGGTAGTCGCGCCGCTGGAACCATTCTGAACGAGGAAGGAGAGCGTTCCAGTGCCGGGAACGGCAACCTTTATCTTATTCCCCGCCGAGCCTATCTTGACAGAATTTGAGTATTCAACACCCTCAAATGTCTTGCTACGTGCTCTTATGGTAGTACCGGAGGTGATAGTAAATACGCCGTGTATCGCATCGGATGCGAGAGTTTCAACAGTCAAATCCGAGATGTTGAGATTGTAGTTTACACGCTCGAGGTTGTCAGGAATCTTTTCCTCGCCGCATACGTCGCAGATATAGTCGCCGTTGGAGTCAACACATTCGCTTGCTGCTTTTCCACAGTAGGCACAGGTGTGTGAGTCCTCCGTCGCCTTATGCTCGCCCATTACCGCATTACATACGTCGCAGGCGTGGTCGGTATCTGCGTCGGTACACTCGGAAACGGTTGTGCCACAGATTTCGCACTTATGGTTCTTATCCGTGTCTGTGCATTCCGAAAGAGTTGCGGAGCAGACGTCACATTTGTGATTTTTATTCGTGTCCGAGCACTCCGAAAGAGTTGCGGAGCAGACGTCACATTTGTGGTTGTTGTCGGTATCTGCGCACTCGCTAACCTTTTCCGGACAGAGATCGCAGATGTGGTCGGAATTTTCATCCTTATGCGTGCAAAGGGTATCGCCAAAATTACATGAAGAAAGAACGAGAAGTGTAGTAACGAGCATTATCGCTATGAGGATTGCCGTCTTTTTCATAATTTTTCTCCTTATATATTAATTTTTGAGAACAGCGTTAAGTGGGTTTATGCGCCCTGGGAGATGCCTGTTATTTCAAAATCAACGTCGGTGAACTCAACTACGGTGCCACGATTAGCGAACATACCGACATACATATATGCGCCGTCGCGAACAAAAAGATCAAAATCATAATAGGAGGTGCTGACGGTTTTTTCGCCACAGGTTACGGTGACGGTTACAGATTGACCGACACGCTCTATTTTCATAGTATATGTATCACCAACCACGGGAAGTCCCGAGTCGAAGGACTGACCCTTGGATAGTACCGAATTTTCCCTCTTGAAAAGAGCCATCGTAGCCGATTCCTCAGAGAGTATGCCTGCCGTCAGGTAGTTTGAGGTTATGGATGCGTCCTTTACCGGAAGATAGACGTCATCACGGAGCATAATACCGAAGCCTGCCTGCTTGGTGGAGGCGGTGGTTACAATAGTTGCAGTTACGGTGAGGGTGAAATTCTTATCCGCCTCTACCTGTCTAAACAGGAACGCAAAGCCGTCGGTAGAGTTGGAGAACTTGCCCTTATTAGACCCTGCGGTCTGACCAACGCGGAATACTCCCTCCTCGGTCTCGGTGGCAATATAGCCGTTACTGCTGCTACCGGGATCTCCTCCCGTATCGCCGAAAGCGGTGCCGTACCAGCCCTCGGTCTGGGTGGTGAAATGAGAGACGGGCTTATACGCCCCAAGGTCAGGTGCTGCATAATCGGTGTAAACGTAATCGGGGTTAGGCACGAGGTCCGCCACGGTGGGGGCTTCAATTCCCTCTTTCACATAATCACCTACGCCGTCTATTTCACGAAGTTCCTCTGCAAGCGAATAGGCGACGAATTTTGCACCGTAAATATTGAGGTGGGTATTATCCACCGAAGCAAAGTTAGGAACGACGGATGTACCGTCGGTGTCAAGCATACCCGCAGAAACTGCGTGGTAAAGTTTGGCGGTTGCGTACCCCTTGGAGATGTACTCGGCACGAGTGATAGCGGTGAGGTCAACAACGCTGACACCAACTGCGGTGCCGAGGTCACGAATTGCCTGTGCGTAATCACCTGTGGCTGTTATATGCCCCTCGTTGCCACTATAATCGTTGCTCGACTTTGCTCTGACTATCGGGGTACAGAGGATAGGGGTAGCACCCTTCTCTATCGCAACCTTCAGGTAATATTCGTTTAGATAATAGCCGAAGGAGCCCTCGGTCGTATATGGAAGTGAGGCGTCGGTAAAGCGAAGTTCATCATCGCTCTTCTGGTCGTTATGACCGAAACCGATTATCAGGTAATCGCCCTCGGTAATGTTATTTACAAGGGTAGTGTAATTATCCTCTGTAATAAAACTTTTCGAACTGCGGCCTGAGAGGGCAAGATTTACCACGGTTGCCTTTGAATCAAGGTAGCCACCAAGTTGTGTGCCGTAACCGTAGCGTGGATAATAATAGGCGTCCGCAAAAGAGCAAACGGTTGAATCACCGACCAGATATATCTTGGTTGCAGAAAGTTCCGCAGGTTTTTCAGGCTCCGGTTCAGTTGGAGTTTCAGGTTCAGTTGGAGTTTCAGGTTCGGTCGGAGTGTCCGGATCTTGAGGATTATCGGGATCTGTGGGAGTCTCGGGAATAATGGGAGTTTCGGTGCCTCCCTCGTTTTCGGTGCCTCCCTCGGGTAAACCGTCTTCACCTTCCGGAACACCGCCCGTATCGGTGTTGCCACTTGTCAAATTACACGCCGTTAGTGATAACATAGAAATGACCAACAAAAGCGTAATTATTAATAAACCTTTTTTCATTATTATTTCTCCTCTTGGCTTTTATTGAAATTTCGTCTTTGCAGTTTTGATTATAACATATATAACAAAGGATTTCAATATCTGCGAAAATATTTGTTGATTTTGTACAAAAAAATAGGGTTGCCACACCCTAAACCAAAATCATAAAAGTGTAAATTGAATAAAAAACCTCTTGTAGAAGAATAAAAGCATCTCTACAAGAGGTTTTTGTTATAAGAAGGTTTTACTGCTCAGTGTCATCTCTGCCGGGCAGTTTGGTTGAATCCATAAGTTCGTCTATGTAATCAAAGTGGCAGGGCGTGCCGAGAAAATCTCCATCAAGACGTCCATCTTTGTCTATGGTAAAGACAAGAGTTAGAGTCTGAAAATCTATCGAAATCACACCGTCCTCGACGATATATGTACAATCTTTATAGGGTTGATCCCCTATATAGACATCCACCCTGCCGTTGCCGTAACTAACGAGGGTAAACATAGCATAATCGGGGTTAGCCGTGGCAAAGCATTTATACGTGCCGAAGAAGCGTATTACCTCACCGGTAGCATAGATCTGATTAGTCCTCTGGCAAGCAAAGTTCATCATCTGTGCGTAGTCATTAAGCATAAACGATACAGTGAAACTGTCGGTAATGGCGTCATACTCTCCGGCGTACTCTACCACCCCAATATAGTCGGAATTCTCTGGCAGTTTGTTATTTCCGTCGATACGGATATAGAAATCCTCACCCTCTGTCCGCCACTCAAATGGCGTTAGGAAGGAGCCGTACATATCAAACAAGCCAAGCCCCTCACCGTCACCAATCTCATACAATCTGAAATTAGTCCAGTTGTAAGAGTCGTAGTAATATTTAGGCTCTACGAGTTTTTTAACCTCGCCATCAATAGTCAAGTGCACCGTTCTATCCGAGTAAATGGCGATTATCTGCTCTTGGTTCTCAAGTGTAATTTTCAACACTGCACCAACTAACTCATAACTACCCTGTATTTGTACCAACTCATATCTTGATCCGCCGTCAGCCGATGTATCGGTGTCGCATTCTCGAAGGGTGGAGATAATTATCGTATCGCAACCATCAAGGTCAATAAACGTCTCGCCGTCGCCATAGTGACCTACCTCGTCTCCGTCGGGCTTAGACTTAATGTAAGTCGCATAGGTCTCAAATCCAGGAGTCGTCCTATAAGATTCAAGCACGGATACTCCGTCTATTCTGCCACCAGGGACGTATATCGTCGTTTTGCCGGCGTTTATTATCGAGAAGACCTCGCATAGCACATCTCCCCCGTCATTCTCGTAAGTACCGACGATGGGCGGTGTGGTAGAGGTAAAGGACATTATCTCAAGAGAATTCGACATGCCAAACGCAAGATATCCTATATAGGTGAGCGTTGACGGAAGTTCCACTATCTTAAGATTGAAAGAACTCATAAAGGCTCCTTCACCGATACGCTCAAATCCCTCCGGGAAATAAAGACGTGAGATATTGTTGCCGACAAAAAATCCTGTAAAGGCGTAGTCGTCAATCTCCTTCATTGTAGATGGGATATAGAGATTTTGAACCGATGTGCAATTATAAAACGCATATCTTCCAATTTTCTTAAAGCCCTCGGGCATCACTACGTCTTTTATGTCGCGTCTGTTGTAAAAAGCAAAGTCGGCAATACTCTCAACCCCCGAAGGAACTTCAAGCCTTTCAAGCCTTTCCTCGCCTATATATCCAAGAAGTAACGTGTCGTTAACTATATATCCACTCTTGCCCTCAAAGTCCTTCGGGAAAATTGAGTTAGCATAATCACGCATATTCACGTTGGAGCGATAGTCCATGTAAGAATTGCCATTTGGCACCCATATAAGAACATCAGAATAGTATATAGTTCCCTCTTCGTCAACCTCAGTAAAGATGTTCGAGCCTATATTACAAGGCTCCTCGGAAAGGAAATATACATTTTCAAGATAATTACATCCAAAGAATGCTGCATCCTCTATATATTCAAGCCCGCTTGGAAGCACTATCTTGGTAAGTTCCGTGAATGCAAATGCACCCTCGCCGATAAAAGTAAGAGTGGACGGAAGAGTAATCTCGTAAAGAGGTGTGTTCGCAAATGCCATCCCACCTATCCTGGTAAGCAAAGGCATTTTCGCACCGTAGAATGACGAGTCAACGAAGGCTCGCTCTCCGATAACCTCAACGCTCTCAAGCCCTCTAAACTGTGCGTAAATGCATCCCTCAAAAGCACTCGTTCCAATTATACTGATATTGCCTCCCAGGTCTATTTCTTCAATATAATAGCAATTATAGAATGCTCGCTCGGGTATTGGCTTATCACCGGTTATCACTACTTCCTCAAGCGTCATAGGCAAGGTGTAAATTAAATTGACAAGTCTCTGCTCGCCATCGACAACAATCGATGTGCCCTCCCGATAATATCCGATATAATCGGCGCTTGGAGCACCAAACATATAGGCCAAAAACGCAGCGTCATCTCCGTCACCAATAATCGAATCGACAGTAATGCTGACAATACTGGAGTTCGAGGGGGTGTACATCACGATATCATCATTCTCAACAATCTGCATATCAGATGCAAAGGCGGCAAAACCTATCGATACTACCGATGACGGAATCCTTACCGTTTCGAACTGGTTACAGTTGTAAAAGGCTCGTGCTCCTATAACCTCAACTCCGTCAAGTTCTACATCTAAAAGTGACGTGCAATCACGAAAAGCCTCTTCCGCTATCGTCTTTACCGAAGATGGAAAACTTATCTGCTCTATATCACTTCCCGCAAAAGCCATCTTAGCAATCTCTATAATACGCTCGCCTTGATAAAATGGAGGAATGATAACATCGTCCTCATCACCCGTATATGAAACAACTACTCCACCATCAAAAATCAATCCCTCGGTATAAGCCGACTCATAGATTTCAATATCGCTATTAACCGTATCGCCCGCATAATAGATGTTGCCATTTATGTCATACCAACCGTCAAGAAGGATGCCCGTACCATTTTCTCCGTCAGGGAGCAAAAGTTCGCTGCCCTTATCAACAACAACGGTTTTGTTGCGACCGTCAACATAGTGGTAGGTGACATTTACGCTCTCATATCTGTTAAGCACTAATGTTTCGTCGCCGATTCCCGTGCCCGTAAGCGAGGTAGATACATCGAACAGAAGTGTCTTTTTCCCTCTGCAATTGATATCTATTTTAAGCCTTCCAGCCTCGCTTGTAAACGAATTAAGATTTACAGGAAGTGTCTGGGCGTTAAGAGTTATCTTAAGCGTGGGTACACCCTCGGTGCTAAAATTCAAATAATAGAAGTATTCATCCTCGCCAACATATCCCCCACCTTTCCAACTTCCCGCAAGACTAACCATATCAACAGAGGTTATCCAGTGCGCCTCGAGGGTTATATCCGATGTTACAGGCGTATTAAAATCATAGGGCGTTTCTCCGAGGTACCAACCCAAAAAGTCGCTTCCCGCTTTTTGAACGGTAGGAATATCTTCTACCCGCTCTCCCTCTTTGACCGTGACCGACTCAACAGTTCCGGCACCACACGTATCAAAGGTGACAATAAAACTCTCGTCCTCATTATAGCAAGAGGATATAACACAAAGCAGAATGGTAACTAAAAGGATAAATGTCAAAATTTTGTATTTTCTCATAATTATTCCTTATTACAGGGAAATCTTTCGGGCAGGCAGATTCCCCTGTTTTTCTGTTATTCAGCGAAGGTGAAAACAAGTTCGCCCATCATAATTTGCTCACGCTTGAGGCTACCATTATCATATGTAAGAGCGAGCAAACCATGCGTCCTTAGCAGTATCGTGGGCAAAGAAAGTGATAGAGCAAGCGACAAAGTCGAACAACAATGCCACAATCAAAAATTACAAGTCCCGTTATTTGTATAATTTCTCTTATTGTTTTTACTTTGCAGTAATGTAAAAATATAATAACATAAATGACATTTGTATGTCAAGTTCTTGTTTATTAAAGTTTTTTTAAAAAAGAATATTTCCTCTTGAAAATAAGGATACTTTGTGTTACAATAGTGTTGCATACAAACAGAGTAGGAAGATATGCGTACAGTGCCCGGTGGACGGGGAGTTGTCACCGGGACGAAAAGCCAAAGGAGGCTTGCGGTATATCTTTCGCATCCCACTGTTGCCATCGAATATCCCCGGATTGTCTTTTTTGACAGTCTTTAATATCGGATACCCCCTTGGTGCAGAAGATGTAATCTGTAAAGGGAGGTATTTTTTTATGCTTTTTAGAAACATTAAAACCCTGACACTCGCCGCTATGCTGGTGGCTATGAGCGTTATTATAGGCATTTTCTGCAAGAGTTTGCTTAACTTCGGCGGCGGTCTTTTTCGCATAACATTTGAAAATTTGCCCATAATTCTATCGGGAATAATATTTGGCCCTATTGTGGGCGGTGTCGTGGGGATAGCGAGCGACCTTGTTAGTTATCTTTTGTCGGGGCAGGTTTATCCACCAAACCTTGTAGTTACCCTCGGTGCGTGCCTTGTGGGGGTAATATCGGGAATTGTCGCAAAGTACCTGATAAAGAAAAGGGGTATTTTGCAAATCGTCCTGTCGGGTGGCGTGGCGCATATTGTCGGCTCGATGATTGTAAAACCCATTGGACTATTTACTTTTTACGGTTGGGCGGTGCTATGGAGAATACCGATGTATTTGGTTATTGCCCCCTTTGAGATTGTTTTGATTTGCCTTTTGTTTAAGAGCAAATCCTTTAGCCGTTTGGTAGGCGATGTGGAAGGCGGTGGGATAAAATGATGACCTACGAAGAAGCGCTAAACTATATCCACGGGATAAGTTGGACCTTTTGCAAGCCGGGGCTTGAAAGAACAAGAGAGTTGTGTGGTAGAATGAATAACCCACAAGACAAGTTAAAATTCATCCACGTAGCGGGAACTAACGGAAAAGGCTCGTTTTGCTCGATGTTGACGTCGGTACTTATGGCGAGCGGCTTAAAGGTAGGGACATATACCTCGCCCTATATCCTTAGGTTTAACGAAAGAATGCAGGTTGACGGCGAGCCGATATCCGACGGTATGCTGGCAGAAATATGCGAGGAAATTCGCCCACACGCTGACGCAATGGCGGACAGGCCCACCGAGTTTGAATTGATTACGGTCATCGCCTTTGAATTCTTTAGAAGAATGAAGGTTGATGTTGTTGTTCTGGAATGCGGAATGGGTGGCAGGCTTGACTCGACCAATGTAATTGTTAATCCTCTGCTTTCTGTAATTACAGGTATATCCCTCGACCACACGGCTTTCCTTGGGGATACGGTAGAAAAAATCGCCGCTGAAAAGGCGGGAATTATAAAGAGTTCCTCTCCCGTAATATACGGTGGCGAGGACGACTCTGCAAGAGCGATTATAGAGGCAAAGGCAGAAGAGTTCGGCTCGCCTTACTACGAAGTTGACTACTCCTGTCTAAACATAACAAAATACGACCTTTCAGGCACAGATTTCGACTATAAATCTCACACGGGTATGCACATCTCCCTTCTTGGCTCATATCAACCGAGGAACGCATCGCTTGTGCTTTCTGCCATTGAGGTGTTACGGAGCGTGGGAATTTCCATTCCGGAAAAGAGTGTAAAAGCAGGACTTAGCGCCGCCAAGTGGCGTGCAAGATTTGAGGTTGTTTCTAAGAATCCTCTTATAATTTTTGACGGAGCGCACAATCCCGAAGGCGTGGAAGCCGCCGTTCTGAGTATAAAGGAATATTTCCACGGCAAAAAGATTATAGCGATAAGCGGAGTGCTTAGCGATAAGGATTACGAATACATAGGCGGAGAAATTGCCTCGGTTGCAAAAATGGCATACACCATAACGCCCTCTAATCCACGCGCACTCCTTAGCACCGAATATGCAAAAATATATGAGAAAAATGGAGTAAGTGCCACCCCGTGTGAAAGCATTGACGAAGCATTGGCACTTGCAAAGGATGAGGCAATGAAGGAAAACACGCCTATAATATGCCTCGGCTCTTTATATACTTACGGCGATGTAATTTCAGCACTCAAAAAATAAGGAGAAAAATACTTATGTTTATCAAGGATGACATAAAATTCGTGGGAGTTAACGACAGAAAGATAGACCTCTTTGAGAGTCAGTATCCTGTGCCTAACGGAATTTCCTACAATTCATACGTTATATTAGACGAAAAGGTTGCCGTAATAGACACGGTTGACATAGCATATACAGCTGAGTGGCTCGACAATGTAAAAGAAGCACTCGGTGGAAGAAACCCCGACTATCTCATTGTCGGGCATATGGAGCCCGACCACTCGGCAAATATCGTCAATTTCATAAAAGCATATCCTGAGGCAAAGATAGTTTCCTCGGACAAGTCTTTCACAATGATGAAAAACTTCTTTGATGAGGATTTTGATGAAAGGAAAACAATAGTTTCTGACGGCTCTTCCCTCTCGCTTGGAAAACACACTCTTACATTTATCACCGCACCTATGGTGCACTGGCCAGAGGTTATTGTAACCTATGACTCTTTTGACAAAATACTATTCTCTGCCGACGGCTTCGGAAAATTCGGCGACCTTAACACAGACGAGCCATGGGATGACGAGGCGAGAAGATACTATATAGGAATAGTAGGAAAATACGGAATACAAGTGCAAAACCTCTTGAAGAAGGTCGGGGGGCTTGATATAAAGATGATTTGCCCTCTGCACGGCCCTGTACTTTCCGAAAACCTATCGCATTATATAAACCTCTATTCGACCTGGTCTTCATATCAGCCAGAGGAGGACGGCGTAGTTATTGCCTACACCTCGATATACGGAAACACGAAAAAGGCGGCAATCCTGCTCTCTCAAAAACTCCGAGAGTACGGTTGTAAAAACGTAGTGGTACACGACCTCGCAAGGTGTGATGTTAACCTCGCGGTGGCAGACGCATTCAAATATTCTAAACTCGTCCTCGCGACAACCACCTATAATGCGGGAATATTCCCCGCTATGCGTGAGTTTATAAATCACCTCACCGAGAGAAATTACACGGGCAGGACGGTTGCTTTCATTGAAAACGGAAGTTGGGCGCCTCTTGCAACGAAGGTAATGAGAGGTATGCTTGAGGGATGCAAAAATCTTACCTACACTGATGCGGGCGTGAAAATGCTTTCTGCTCTGAATAAAGATAGCGAAAACGCTATTGACGCTCTTGCAAAAGAACTTTGCAAGTGACACGGTGAAGGCGGTTTTATATAAATTCTTCTGCCCTTAATCAGCATAAAACGAAAAACAAGGTATATAATAGAATTAAAATAAGGAGGAATAACATGAAAAAGTACGTATGTGATGTTTGCGGTTGGGAATACGACGAAGAGGCAGGCGCACCTGAACACGGAATCGCTCCCGGCACAAAATTTGAGGACCTGCCCGAGGACTTTGAATGTCCCCTTTGCGGCGTGGGTAAGGATATGTTCAGCGAGCAATAACTCCTCGCTATATCCGCCTAAGTTTAGGACGGCGCTTTACCGCATCTAAAAGTTAACAAAAACACGGGTGCAGCCTGCCAATATACAGGGTTGCATCCGTGTCATTTTTTATTAGCCTTTGTGAGTAGAATACTTCTTTCTCAAATCAAAGAGGAAGGGGATAAAGCTATCGTAATAGGGGATAAATTCTCCGTTTTTAAGAAGCTCCAAAATCTCTTCAAGGGTGGCGTATTTTACAGCGGCGACCTCGCTCTTTTGCAAAGTCAAGGTGTCAGTATCTACGTCCTCGGTAATAAGATAATAGTGCCCGAAGCCGTTGGTATAATTTATTGTCATATGGGGACGAACAGAGGTGAAATCTCTGTCAAGTCCGAGTTCCTCGGCAAGCTCACGGCGAGCGCCCATAGCGCTATCCTCACCCGCGAGAACCGAGCCTGCGCAGGATATGTCCCACATACCCGCAAAGGATGCCCTATCCCTCGTGCGTTGTTGTATCAAGAGTCTGCCGTCGGTGGAAAATATTGCGATATGCACCGTCATATGATAGTCGCCCTCGGCGAGTGGTTTGCCACGTTCGTGGGTGCGTCCAGTAGGGAGATGATTTGCATCATATATATCCCAAATCTCCATTGTTTTCTCCTGTTTATTTTATTTAATCAAGATGCGCTTTTTAGAACTGCCTGTTTCACTCGGCATTAGTTTCGGCAGGGATATCGGTTGTTGCCTGTGCGGTGTCATCGACTGCGCTTTCGCCCTCTGTATAGGGAATATCCATAGCCAACTGTTCGCTCTCGGCAGCCATTTTTGCCATATGCTCATCTCTTGCGCTGTTCCTGTTCTCGGGGTTAATCTCTCCCGCTTTAAGAAGCGAGACCTTGGTGAGGAAGGGACCGCAAATTTCATATACGAGCACGGCAAAAAGAGTGATATTTACAACAATCTCTGCACCGGGAATACCCGAGGAGGACACCTTGCTTGCCATTCCGAGTGCAACACCAGCCTGGGGAAGAAGGGTGATACCAAGGTATTTTACGATGTTCGGCTCACACTTAGTAAGCTTTGCACTGCCGAAGGCACCAGCGTATTTACCGAGCGAACGGGAGAGGATATATACAACACCGACGAGAATAACCCAACCGTTGGTGAATACATCAAAGTCAAGCTCTGCACCGCTAAGGACGAAGAAGAGGATAAAGAGAGGAGCAGTCCATCTGTCAACCCTATCCATAAGTTCCTCGGAGAAGTCGCAGACATTGCAGAAAACAGTACCGAGCATCATACATGTCAGAAGTGGAGAAAAAGCGATATGAACATCGACGATATGTAGGTCATCAAGGCTGGATATTGCGACGGCAAGCATAACGAAGGTGACGGAAACCGCCATACGCTTCGACCTCGAATGGAAGAAACGCTCGGCAAGGTGGAAGAGGTAGCCAAGAACAGCACCAAGAACCAGAGAGAGTACCACCTCGAGTATCGGCTCAAGAACCACGGAGAGAATATTTACATTTCCTGTTCCAAGAGATCTCGCGACACCGAAGGATATAGCAAACAGGACAAGACCGACGGCATCATCGAGCGCTACGACAGGAAGAAGAATATCGGTGAGGGGTCCCTTTGCCTTATACTGCTTAACAACCATCAGAGTTGCGGCGGGAGCGGTAGCAGCTGCAACCGCGCCAAGCACGATAGCCACGGGAAGAGGGAGCACACCTTCGGGAAGGATGAAGGAAAGACCGATGAGCACCGCATCAACAAGAAGTGTTGTAACGACCGCCTGCAAAACGCCAATTACGGTCGCCTGCTTACCAATCTTTTTAAGCTGAGAAACTCTGAATTCGTTACCGATAGCGAATGCTATAAAGCCAAGTGCAAGGTCGCAGAGAATATCAAAATGCTCGACGCCCTCAAGAGAAGTAAAGCCGATACCCTCAATGCCAATCCGTCCGAGGACGAAGGGGCCGACAAGAATACCTGCGATAAGGTATGCAGTGACAGCGGGTAGCTGGAACAATTTTGCAAGTCTTGACAGGAGAAGACCTGCCAAAAGTGCAACCGATAATGTGATTAAAACGGGGGCTGTATTCACCAAAATCGCCTTCTTTCTTTTGTTAGATATATTATAAGGCTAAATACATAGTAGTCTTACATCGATTTATAATATTAGCACTTTGTACCCCTAAAGTCAATACAAAAGAAAAAAAACGGACAAAATTGTCAGTATGGCTAAAAAAGGCACTGATATATAAAATATTGTGGGCATTTTTTCGCTAAAAAAGGGGGGAGATTAGCGTGTTATCCTTAACGGAGAACACTCTAATCTCTCCCCTTTTTTACATTTATTAACCTGCCAGACCGAAGCCGTAAGCGGCAATTGCGAAGTAAAGCAAGAGCGATGCCGCATCAACCACCGTGGTGATGAATGGCGAAGCCATTACCGCGGGGTCAAAGCCGATACGCTTTGCGCCAATGGGCAACAGCGCGCCGATAAGCTTAGAAACGGCAACGGTTATCGCCAAGGAAAGCGCCACGGCAACGGCAACCGTTACAGTTACATCCTCGTTGCCCATTAAAAGACGGTCTATGAGCATTATTTTGCCAAAGGCAACAACACCAAGCGAAATACCAGAAAGCAGACCGACTCTTATCTCTTTCCACATAACCTGCCACAGGTCTGAATATTCTATCTCGCCAAGCGAAAGGCTACGAATAACGGTTACCGAGGTTTGTCCGCCTGAGTTTCCGCCCGTATCCATAAGCATAGGGACAAACAAAATCAAAACGACAGGCAACAGGCTCTCAAACCTGTTGAGTATTGTACTTGAGAAGGTTGCAGACACCATAAGCAAAAGCAACCAAGGAATTCTTGAGAGGAAAATCGTCCATACGGGCGTTTTCAGATAGGTGGTTTCGGTAGGGGTAATACCTGCCATTTTTGCAAAGTCTTCTTCGGTTTCTTCACGAATGACATCGATAGCGTCATCGACGGTGACAATGCCGACAAGACGAAGTTCGCTATCTACAACAGGAAGCGCTATAAATCCATAACGGTCAAAGAGAAGAGCTACCTCCTCCTTATCATCTCCCGTCCTCGCAAACACCACATTCTCTTCCATTATTTCCTCAAGAGGGGTGTTAGAATCCGAGAGCAACAATGCTTTGGCAGTGACTATACCGATAAGGTGGCGTTGACGGTCGGTGACATAACAGGTGTAGATCGTTTCCTTGTCAATAGCGACCTTGCGTATATGGGCAAGCGCATCTCCAACAGTCATGTCGGGGATAAAGCGCACATACTCGGTGGTCATCATGGCACCGGCAGTATCACTGCCATAGCGCAAAAGCCTGTTGATAACCTCCCTATCCTCCTTGCTGGTGGAGCGAAGAATCTTCTTTACCACCGTGGCCGGCATTTCCTCTATAATGTCAACGGTATCGTCAAGATACAGCTCCTCCAAAATGGCGGCAAGCTCGGCATCGTTAAAGCCCTCGATAAGAGTTCTTTGCAATTCGACATCAATCTCGATAAAGGTTTCTGCCGCCTGCTCCTTTGGCAAAAGGCGGAACAAGAGGGTTTGGAAACGCACGTCTAAATCGCCGATAATCTCGGCGAGGTCAACGGCAGGTATCGGCTCAAGAACTCGACGCAGTTCGGTGTAACGCTTTTCTGTCAAGAGGGTTTCCAGACTTTCTATATCCACTTCCCTCTCGTCTGCGGAAATAAGTTGTTCGTATTCCTCGGTGTCCATCTCGACAGGGGAAGAAACAACTTCTTCGTTTTCCATTTCTATTTCTTCTTTTCTTTCCATTTTCCATCCTTTCTCACGGACGGGTGCGGGTTGTGACCGCATTTGCCGTGAACTTGTTTTCTTTCTTTAATACCAATCGACTACTTCGTTCATCGTCCATAGGGTCACATCCTTTCTTTTCTCAAATTTAGAAATTATTCTTTGGTTTTTAACCTTGCTACTTCTTCCTCATTGACAACAAACACGCCGCCCTCAACAAGCGCACGGGTTGTAATGCCGTCCCCCTCAACAAGTATGCCACTAAAAGTTCCGTCATAAATCTGCCCTGCTCCACAAGAGGGGCTATTTGCCTTTAAGCAGGCTTTCTTGATTCCAAGCAGTTTGCACAGGCAAACCGCCTCGGTAGCACCCCTTGAATACTCGGCTGTAACATCTCTACCGTCCTTCATAACTACCCTATCTCCCACAATTTCGCTTGGAGTACGCGGGGTGGGAAGTCCGCCGTATATTTCAGGACAAAAAGGAACTAATTCGTACTCCTGTGAAAGCGAGATAACCTCTACATTCGGACGGGAAAGTCCGTCGTATCTGCAACCTACACCGAGCAAGCAGGCGCTTACAAGCAATTTTTCTTTCATCCTACTACTATTTTTATCCTTCCTTCATAGACGGCAAAATATGTATTTTCGCCGTTGACAATAATATATTTTAATAGCCCCGTATCTATATCGTCGCCGTTTTTCATAGCAACCGTCAGAACACCGTCAAAATAGGATATTTCATAGGGGGATGTGTAATTTTCGCACAATGAGAGGTCGGCAGCGACGCCATTTTTTACCGATACGTGCAAGGAGGTATATAGAATAGTGCGCCGAATAGATAGGTCATCATAAGGTGTGTAACCACCGACGCCATCACTATGGGTATAATAATCGTCCCTCTTGCTTGAACGGTCGGTGTATTCCATAAGAGCGGTTTCGTGAACATTGGCGACCGAAGAAGCCGTCCTTATTACATAAGGCTCACCAAACTCGTCGGTAAAAGACATCTCTAAAACAGTTATAAAATCGGTGTTGTAGTCCTCGCTTAAAATACCACTAACAACCGCCAAAAAGTTGATATTATCGCCCTCCTCACCGCGCTCTATAACCACGGCGGGTATTGCATCGTTAAAAAGATTTTCCTCGTCCTCGGTGTGCTCGGTGTATTTTGCAGATATATTAAAATCAGAATATTTGCCCAAGAGATATTCATAGGTCGCCTTCTCCACCGAGAACGGAAAGGCAATATCAATACCATATTCTGTGATCAATTCGGCATCTGTGCCTCGCTCTAATGTCACCTCTTGATTTCCTATGAAGAAACGATCACTTTGGACTAACACCTCTCCCCCGACAGGTGTGTCAGGAAAGTCATTTGTAGTACCGATACAACCTGAGATGGTTACTATTAAATATGCAATTACAAGCAGGAGAAAAAGTTTTTGCATCTCACCCTCCAAGTATATAATTGTTTACATTATCTTAATAAAATTTAACACGCCTCCACTATTTCGTCACATTTGAAAGGCGTAAGGCTTCATTGACAACAGGGGTTAAATCCCCTGCTCCCATCAGGACAACAGCCCTCTCTTCGCTCCTTAAAGCATGGGAAAGTGCAGACTCGTAAGAAAGAAGCGGACATCCCAAAACGCGCGCAAGTTCTGTTGCACCTCTATTATTCCCCTTGTTTTCTCGGGCGGCAAATGTGTCAAGAATAACCAGGTTATCTGCGTCCCTAAGAGAGGAAACAAAGGAGTCAAACAGTGCCTCTGTCCGTGTATATGTATGAGGTCTGAAAATAACCGACAGACTACCGTAAATCGAGCGAAGTGTACCTATTGTATTAGAAATTTCGGTGGGATGGTGTGCATAATCGTAATATATATCCTTGCCACAAACAGAGCAAAGTCTTTCTAATCTACGGTCTATGCCACGAAATTCAGACAGCGCTTCGCATACAGATTTAGAGTCAAGTCCCAGCGTATGAGCGAGAGCAAATGCGGCGACCGCATCAACTGCGGCGGCTTTGCCAATAACAGGCAAGTGTATAAGGCTATGCCCATCGATGTAATTTATTCTAATCGTGCTCCCTCTATGGTCGGTAGAAATAATCTCAAACCGATAGTCCGCCTCGGCAGATGTGCCGAAACCTACCGCCCTATCCGAAAAGAGCGTGTAAAGGGTGTGCGCTCCCGGATCATCTATGTTAATAATTATGCGCGAGCAATTTGCGTGGGCGGCGGCATAGGATATAAACATTTGTCCCATGTCACGGTAGTAGTCTGCGTGGTCAAACTCGATATTAAGTACCACCGACACCCTCGGCGAAAATGCTAAAAAAGCATCTCTGTATTCGCAAGCCTCATAAACCAGAACTGTATCATCACCTATTTCAAGCGATGAACCGCTTGTCAAATTTGCCCCACTTATGGTTGTTGGAGAAAACCGGCAGTACGAAAAAATACTGTGCAGCATAGCAGTAGTGGTACTTTTGCCGTGAGTGCCACACACACCGATAGGACAAGCAAAATCCTCCATCAATGCACCAAGAAGTTCTGCTCGATAGACTACGTCTATTCCCTCTTTTTGAGCCTCGACAATCTCAGGGCATGCTTCGTCCACTGCATAAGTCTTTACTACCAAGGTTGCGCCCTTCACGTTTTCGCTCTTATGGTCACGGTAAAAGACTATTCCACCGGGCAGGTCATTTTCACCTTTGCCATTATCGGATCCACTTACAGTGTATCCTTGCTTATAAAGTAGCAGTGCAAGCGGCTTCATTCCCGAGCCAAGCACTCCCACAAAATGTATTCTTGAATCCTTGTTTTTAAGAAGTTCCTTTATCCTTATTTTTCTTGCTTGTGTACTATTAATTGACATAACCGGACAAGTTGTAACAGGATACCCCTTTTTCGTAATTAAATATTAACAAATCATTTAATACTAATTAAAAAATCTACTGAATATTATTAATATTCTTCCTGTATACTATATGCAGAAAAACAACAACTTGCCACGGCATAAAAGGAAAGGATACAAACTATGACAATCACAAACATCAAAATGAGAAAATTCTTTGACGAGGGGCCTATGAAGGCTATCGCATCGGTGACCTTTGACGACTGCCTCGCAGTACACGATATTAAGGTTATCTACGCAAGAGAAAAATTCTTTATCGTTATGCCCTCGAGAAAGAATCCCGACGGAACATATCGCGATGTTGTTCACCCAATTAACTCGGAGTTCAGAGCAAAACTCGAGGAGGTTGTTATCGACGCCTACCACGCACAGTATGCTGCGGCAGAGGCGGACGGTCTGTTCTCCGCCGAGAGCGAAGACTCAACCCTCATTTTGTAATAATATTGCTTAAAAGCCCTCGAATGAGGGCTTTTTCTTTTTGCCCTAATATTTTTGATTTCTATTTTCTATTGAAGATCCGCTCTTCGGCTTGAAATACTATTTCTTTGCCGTCCTTATCTCTTCCATTTGGGCAGTAAGGCTCGCCTGTGCCGAAACGAGGTCGCTCGTTTCCTTAACCACGGCAGCAAGTTCTTCGCTTATGAGCCTTTGATTTACCGATACGCCCTGTTGGTCACGGACGGTTTGACGCTGCAATTCATTTATCTGCTTTTGAATGGCTGACAACTGTTGTTGCTTTTCGCCAAGTTCCGAGGCGCTTGCAGAAAGGGCTACAAGTCCGTCCACAACCGTTCTTAATGTATTGCAAATATCGGCGATTTTCTTTACTATCTGCTCCTCGTAATCGGCAACCGTATTAAGGGCGTCGATCTGAGAGGCTAATGGATTTGCAGTCTGGGTATCAGGTGTGGGAATAGTCAAGGAAGAAATATACTCCTCTATCTTGCGCTCCATCCCTGCACTGAGTTTTTCCATAGCAGCGGCTATGGCACGCTCTACTATCTTTGTAACATCGAGGGTTATTGGGGCAATGTTAACCGAGGTGACGTTTGCTCCGCCAACCTTCTGCGGCTCGGCAGGTGTAGGGACAGGCTCGGATTTCGGGGGTTCTGCCTCTTCTTTTATTTCTTCATTTTCCCTGTTTTCCCCCGTTTTTTTCTCATCTGCCAAAATAAAAGCAGGAATAGTTACCTGTTCAAGGCTCTTGCTGTTTTTGGTAAGAAGGTCGGTAAAATATTTTTGATAGGAGCCACGATCCGCCCTGCTCTTATCCCCCTCTATTGATGATGTTGCATCCGACATCTCTACAAGCAAGTCGAACTCATGAATAACCGTGGTATGTATAAGCATCAAGGAGGAGCGAATATCCGAATAAACCGTATATGCTTTTTCTGCTGACTCTATTGCTTTGTCAAGCCTTTCTCCGTTTCTGCTATTGCAAGCCTTATCAAAGTCCCTTTGCTTTGCATTATAATCCTTTATCTTTGCAACAAGGGCTTCGCAAGCACTTTTATATTTCGGCATTTGCGCCTCAATCTTTTTCTTATATCCTGCGAGAATTGTACGAAACTCGTTCTTCTTATCTGCGAGCATTTTATGAGTAACAGTAGGCATAGTACACCTCCAAAATGTTTTCTTCTTTAATTATAACAATATTTGATACACTCGTCAAGCAAAGATTGTAAAAATATGTCACCAAAACAACAAAAAACTGCACGAACACCCAATACTGAGCATTCGTGCAGGTTATGTAAACTAACTATGCGATTAGTGACAGATGCACTTCTCGCTATCCTTATCAAAGATGTGGATACGGCTGGTATCAATAGCAACGGTGATTTTATCGCCGGAACGAGCGGTAGAACGAGAGGAAACTCTGGCAATAATGTTCTTGCCGTTGGTTGCATCCTCCATACCCTCAAAACCAAGGTAGAGATAAATCTCCGCACCCATAAGCTCAGTAACGTCAACGTCAACCTGCATAGTGGTGTCAGCCATAGTGGAGAGGTACATAGGCTCGTCGTGAATAGCCTCAGGACGAACACCGAAGATAACCTCCTGACCGATGTATTCCTTAAGGTCGGGGTTATTAGCCTTTTCAGGTGGAAGTTTGATTTCGGTAGTACCGAACATAGCAATAAGGTCGGTGCCCTTCTTAAGAAGTTTACCGGTGATGAAGTTCATCTGAGGAGTGCCTATGAAGCCTGCAACGAAGAGGTTGCAAGGAGAATCATAGAGATTTTGAGGAGTGTCAACCTGCTGGATAAGACCATCTCTCATTACAACGATACGGGTAGCCATGGTCATAGCCTCTACCTGGTCGTGAGTAACGTAGATAAAGGTTGTCTGAACCTTCTTGTGAAGTTTGGTAAGCTCGGTTCTCATGCTCGCACGAAGTTTTGCGTCAAGGTTGGAAAGCGGCTCGTCAAGAAGGAATACCGCGGGGTTACGAACTATTGCACGACCGAGAGCAACTCTCTGCTTCTGACCACCGGAGAGTGCCTTGGGACGTCTTTCAAGAAGGTGGGATATGTCGAGAATTCTTGCAGCCTCTTCAACTCTTCTCTTGATCTCTTCCTTGGGAACCTTACGGAGTTTAAGACCGAACGCCATATTGTCAAAAACGGTCATATGAGGATAAAGAGCATAGTTCTGGAACACCATCGCTATATCTCTGTCCTTGGGCGCTACATCGTTAACGTATCTGTCGCCTATGTAGAGTTCACCCTCGGTAATCTCCTCAAGACCTGCTATCATACGCAAAGTGGTAGATTTACCACAACCCGAAGGACCAACGAATATAAGGAACTCCTTATCTCTAATCTCAAGGTTGAAGTCGGATACGGCAGTAACGCCGCCGGGGTACTTCTTGTAAATGTGTCTGAGTGAAAGACCTGCCATTTTTGTTTCTCCTTATAAGATATTTATTTCTATTTATGATTATATCAAAAAAAAATGTATTTTTCAATTGTCAAGTATTACGATTTTACAGCCGCTTCATTGTATCTGTTGCACAAATATTTCTTATTCGTTTTGTTTAGAATAACAATCAGACTTGTGATTTTCTAATTTATTAGAATTCGCATTGACTGGTCTTTTGGTTTGTTATATTTTCTTATACATTTATAGTTTTGTGGTATTCAAAATGAAAAATAAACACCACCGTGCCAAAGGACGGTGGTGAATATGCTTTAATTTGTTCCTATGTAAAGGGGCGGTTTTTAAGGCCACAATCGAATTAAAACGCTCAAAGCATCCAATTTCTTTACACGGGTACGGTCTATATTAGTTTGCTGCCTTAACTATTGCGGTAAACTTGTCGGTTTTAAGAGATGCGCCACCAATAAGTCCGCCGTCAACATTTGCCTTTCTAAGAAGCTCCTCGGCATTTGCATCGTTCATAGAGCCACCGTACTGAATGGTGATTTCCTCCGCAGCCTCGTCACCGTAGAGCTCTGCTATGCAATTTCTGATAACGCCACAGGTCTCGTCTGCCTGCTCAGGGGTAGCGGTAAGCCCTGTGCCTATTGCCCATACGGGCTCGTATGCGATGATAACGTTCTTGAGTTCCTCGGCACTAATGCCGGCGAGGTCGAGTTTGGTCTGCATTCTTACAACCTCATCGGTAATTCCTGCAAGACGCTCGTCCTTTACTTCGCCAAGGCAAAGAATAACCTTAAGTCCTGCCGAAAGAGCCGCCTTGGTGCGAAGGTTGACGGTAGTGTCGGTTTCGCCAAAGTACTGTCTGCGCTCGGAGTGACCGATAACAACATACTCGGTACCTACTTCGGTAAGCATCTCGGCGCTGATTTCACCGGTGAAAGCGCCACTCTTCTCATAGTGAACATTCTCTGCGCCGATGTGGATATTTGTACCCTTTGCCGCCTCGACCGCCGTAGCGATATCGACATAGGGAACGCAAAGAACTATGTCACACTTGTCCATTCCTGCAACCATAGGAGCGAGCTCGGTTATGAACTCACGAGTCTTGGCAGGAGTCATATTCATTTTCCAGTTGCCTGCAATTACTGTTCTTCTCATTTTGTTTTCCTTTTCTCATTAAACTACCCCATTTCCCGCACACGGGTATGGGGCAGTTGTTGTTTTTGCTTATTTTTGCTTGGTTTTTCGACAGCCGATTTATGAGCAAAACCTGTGCTTCTTTCAGTTGTATTTTACCTACAGCGAGTTAGTCGAAAAAACGGCGGTATACACCAATTGTAAATTTGAGGGTAGAGCGACGTTCTTTCGACCAATGGCGTAGTTACCTACGGCGAGTTGTCGAAAAACGGCGGTATACACCAAATTTTATCTGTCCATAAGGCAGGATACACCGGGAAGATCCTTCCCCTCAAGGAATTCAAGAGATGCACCACCACCGGTGGAGATGTGAGTAATTCTGTCAGCGAAGCCAAGTTGCTCACAAGCCGCTGCGGAGTCACCGCCACCTACGATAGTGATAGCATCAGAATCTGCAAGAGCCTGCGCTACTGCAATTGTTCCCTTTGCCAAAGTGGGGTTCTCAAATACGCCCATAGGACCATTCCAAACAACAGTCTTTGCGGTAAGAACTGCATCACCGAAGAGTTTTGCAGTCTTAGGACCGATGTCAAGGCCTTCCTTATCGGCAGGGATAGCATCAGAGTCAACATAGTCGATGTCGATAGGACCGTCGATAGGATCAGGGAAAGCGGCTGCAACTGCGTTGTCGATAGGAAGAAGGAGCTGTACGCCATTCTTTTTTGCCTTTGCCATCATCTCGCGGCAGTAATCAAGTTTTGTTTCGTCAAGGAGCGAGTTGCCTACACAAAGTCCACGAGCGGCAGCGAAGGTGAATGCCATGCCACCACCGATGATAAGAGTATCAACCTTGGAAAGAAGGTTGTCAATAACATTGAGTTTGTCCGCAACCTTTGCACCGCCAAGAATAGCAACGAATGGGCGCTCAGGGTTAGAAAGTGCCTTACCCATTACGGATATTTCCTTCTGAATGAGGTAGCCACAAACTGCAGGAATGTAGTCTGCAACACCTGCGGTGGATGCGTGTGCTCTATGAGCCGCACCAAATGCATCGTTTACAAAGATGTCTGCGTATGCTGCGAGTTCTTTTGCAAGGTCTGCACCGTTCTTAGTTTCGCGAGCATCAAAACGGGTGTTCTCAAGAAGCACCGCTTTGCCGGGAACGAGGGCTGCAACCTTTGCCTGTGCATCAGGACCTACAATGTCCTCTGCGAAGGTTACGGTGCCTGCGCCAAGGAGCTCATTGAGTCTTACGCAAACGGGCGCAAGGGTGAGTTTCTTCTTATCGTTAACAACAGCCTTTGCAAGATAGTCAGCGGTAGCCTTTGCCTGCTCTTCTGCAGGGAGAGCCTCTACTGCCTTCTTCTCTTTCTTAGTCAAGCCAAAGCCCTCGGTGAGAATGCTGTGGGGCTTGCCCATATGCGAGCAAAGAATAACCTTTGCGCCATTTTCAAGCAGGTACTTGATTGTAGGAATAGCACTAACGATACGCTTGTCAGAGGTGATAACGCCATCCTTCATAGGTACATTGAAATCGCAGCGAACAAGGACTGTTTTGCCGGCTACATCAATGTCTTCGATAGTCTTTTTGTTGTAAGTTGCCATTTTTTAAAAATCTCCTTTGAGAATATTTTTTTCTTTTAATAATATAACACAATAATATTTATAAGTCAATACCTTTGTTAAAAAATAAACAATGGGAAAGCCTAAGAACAAGCAAACAATAAGAACCTGACAAATTCTTGACATCATATTATAATTTTGATATACTAAACTTGTAGTATAAACAGAAAAAACACTAACAAAACATCAAAAACACCATAATAAAAAGAGGGAGAAGAAAAATGGACGCTATCAAAAACTTAACAGAGAGAAGAAGCATTCGCTCATACAGCCAAAAGCCTATCGAAGAGGAAGTGCTTAATGAAATTTTGCGCTCAGGAACTTATGCAGCGACAGGAATGAACCGCCAAGCACCTATTATGATAGCAGTAACAAATAAAGAACTGCGTGACAGACTGTCAAGCCTAAATGCGGCAGTAATGGGAAGTGACAGAGATCCGTTCTATGGCGCACCGGTAGTGGTGGTTGTTTTGGCAAACAGGAGTGTGCCGACCTATCTGTATGACGGCAGCCTCGTTATGGGCAACCTTATGAACGCCGCACACGCGCTGGGGGTTGGTTCTTGCTGGATACACAGGGCTAAAGAGGTCTTTGACTCGCCCGAGGGAAAGCAAATTCTTAAAGAACTCGGCATAGAGGGCGACTACGAGGGCATAGGAAACTGTATTCTCGGATACACGGAGGGCGAATACCCCGAAGCAAGAGAACGCAAGAGCAATTATATTTATAGAGCTTAGTCAACAATTATTTACATTTCCCGACATTACACGCGATGCGTGTTAAATTTTAGGACGACATATGCTTTTTGTAAAACCAAAACATTTTGACGACTTTGAGTGCATAGCATCTGCTTGCACACGCTCTTGCTGTGTTGGTTGGCAGATAGAAATCGACAAGCAAGCCGAGCAAAAATACCAAAAAATCGCCGAGGGCGGCGACAACTTTATTCTTGAGAGCGTAGATGCTCGCAGGCACAGTTTTTTGCAAGACAACGAGGGGCGATGCCGTATGCTCGACAAAAACGGTCTTTGCGAAATCATAAAGCGGTATGGTGAAGGAATGCTTTGTGAGATATGTAGAGAGCACCCGAGATATTACAACATTTTACCTGACAGAGTTGAGGGTGGTCTGGGACTTTGCTGTATTACTGCCGCGGAGTCAATTCTAACTATGGATTTTCCGCCAAAATATATAGAAGGACAAATAGAATATATCGACGAGGCAGAGGATGATGATGAAAACATTTACACCTTTGCACTTATGGTACGAGGGTGGCTCGAAGAACTGCTATCCAAAGAGAAATCCTTAACAAATATAGAGCATATTATTTGGAACATTTCGCGTGTTATTGATAACTACGCCTTTGATGTTGCGACAGGCTTATCCTCGCCCGAAGATGCTTTCCTATCCTTAACTAACTCCGAAAGCAATTCTCATTATTCCCCGTCATTTCCCCCTTTTCTTGAAGACATTGAGGTATTGCCAAGACATAAGGACGGTTGGAGCGACTTTATCCATACGTCGAGGCAAAGGTCGGATAAGGAATACAAGGAAGAACTATATTTAGAGGCACATAGAAGACTCCTTTTTTATTTTCTTCACAGGTATTTTGTCACCTCGTGCATAGATTTGTCCTTTGCTCCTCGAATAATTCTTGCTCTTACCCTATCAAGGCTTATTCTTGACGTATCTATTATTCGCGGGGCTACCACGATTCCCGAAATTGCAAGAGTTGCAAGCGAGTTTTCCGAAAGTGTTGAATACTCAACAGACAATGTTGCTCTCTATATTTCAAGGATAGAACAGGCGATTGAAGCTGATGGAAACGCATAAAATCAATCTTTGATTTTGGTTTTAGAAACAATATAAAAAGGAACACTCGTCATACACGGGTGTTCCTTTTTACTCTTGCTTATTCTTTTTATTCCCCGGCGACGGACATGGCTTTGACAAGCACGTCGGGCGAGCCGAAGCCGCTAAAGCCCATTTGGACTCCGCGGTCGAGTTTGTTGCTTATTGCGGCAATTTGCAAAAGAAGTTCGTAGAAGTTGCCGGCTACGGTAAAGGACTTTACTGCCTTTGTGAGTTTGCCGTCACGAATAAGGAATCCTTCGCTCTCCAAGGAGAAATCTCCTGTTACGGCATTTGCTCCTGCGTGCAGGCCCTTAATTTCGGTGATATAGATGCCGCCCTCTGTCATAGCAAGCAATTCTTCGAGGGGTTTATCACCCGGCTCTATACAGAATGAATAATTAGTAATGTCAATAGCGCCACCACTTCTACCCGCGTTGCCCGTGCTTTCCTTACCCATTTTGAGAGCGGTTTCTCTGTTATAAAGCAGGGTTTTCAATATACCGTTTTCTACAATGGCACGTCTGTGAGTGGGTACGCCCTCCATATCGAAGTTTATACCGCACATATTCCCCTCTCTTTGCGGGTCGTCGGTTATGGTGACGATATCCGCGGCAATTTTCTCGCCCTCTTTATCTTTCAGGGGAGAAACACCGTCAAGCACCTTTTTGGAAGAGAATGCCGAGGCAAAAACAGAGAGTAAAGAACGCATCTCCTTGCCTGAAAAAACAATATCATAAGAGCCTGAAGGTACGGTTTCTGCTCCTACCTTTGCAAGTGCACCGCCTACCGCTTCTTTCGCTATTTCCGGCACAGCATTTTCACCAACAACGCGAATAGCGTACTCCGCTTGGCTCTCGCCGTCCTTTTCGATTACCGCCTCACCAAGCACCACGTTTATTCCACCCTTGCATTCAAGGTCGAGGCCGTGGGAGTTCATAAGGCGATAGTGATAGGAGACGGTTGCGGCGGTCGTGCTTGTGCCGTCCTTAACTGCCGAATCCTCGCCATAAAGCGCCTCTGCCATAGTGCTTGCAAGACGGCGAAGTTCACCCGCACCCATAGGATTGTACTTGGGCATACGCATCTCTTCATAGGACTCTGCCCCGGCAAAGAAGCCTACCGTGTCAAGTTTTTCTATCACTTTTGCGTTATCATAGGCTCTGTGAGCAAGTTCTGACATTTCCTCCTCGGTGAAAAGTTCTGTGGACGAGCAGCCCATACGTCCATCGACAAGAGCCCGAACAAATATAGTTCCACATTCGCCACTTGAAAAACTGTTTACATCGGCATTAAGAGTACCAACCGAGCAATCGGCACTGCGATGATAAAACACTTCATATTCCTCAACACCGAGAGAGGAAAACGCCTCGCCTATTTTCTTCTTTAACAAATCAAGCATATCATCTTCCTCCTACGGTAATCTTGGATACTCGAATAAGTGGTTGACCAACGTCGGTAGGCACGCTACCGCTCGAACTGCCACACATCCCCTGCCCTGTTGCAAGATTTTGTCCGACCATATCTATATCCATAAGGATTTGTGAGCCTGTACCTATGAGGGATGCGCCTCTGACTCGCTCGCATATCTTTCCGCCACGGACCATATACCCCTCAAGCACCGTAAAGTTAAAAGCGCCTGTCAAGGGATTTACCGATCCGCCGCCCATAGACTTAGCGTAGAGGCCATACTCCATTGATGCTATTATATCCTCATTTTTATCAGGCCCGTTATCAATAAAGGTGTTTGTCATTCTGGAGGTAGGCTCGTAGGTGTAATTTTGCCTGCGGCTATTCCCCGTCATAGGCATACCCATTCTGCGAGAGCCGAGGCGGTCTATCATATAATTTTTTAACACGCCCCCCTCGATAAGCACGTTTCTCTGGGTGGGATTGCCCTCGTCATCAATATTTACAGAGCCCCATGCACCGGGTATCGTTCCGTCATCTATTGCCGTTACTTTACTACCTGCGACCTGCTGTCCAAGCTTGCCGCACATCTGCGAACATCCTATTCCAACAGCGGTAGCCTCCAAGGAGTGACCGCACGCCTCGTGGAAAATAACGCCACCAAAACCATTCTCTATCGCAACGGGCATCTGTCCTGCAGGGCAATACACCGCATCAAGATTGCCTACCGCCTGCTCTGCTGCCGTTCTTCCTATCTCTTCGGGTGTCATCTGTTCGAAAAACTCAAGGCCCATACCACGTCCCGGACGACAAGCACCCGATTGGCGAAGCCCGTCCCTCTCGGCTATTGCATCCACCGACATACGGGATCTTATATGCCTATCAGTGGTAAGAAGTCCTTCGGTGTTTGCTATAAGTATGGTATGATCTACCGTCATAAGCATACCTATTGCCTGGGTTACGTGCCTATCATAGGCACGTGCAGAGTTAGAGGCACGTCGAACCAAATCGGTTTTATACTCCATATCTGCACCCGTGGGTACAATTCTTACAGGGTGAATATTCGGGAAAATGCGTTCGCAAAGAACCACATTCGCTCCCTCTTTGCACTCGCCCATTGCCTCGGCTACGTTTTTTGCACACTTCAGAAGTCCCTCTCGAGTTGTGTCTGAGGTGCTTCCATACACCGTGGTTGTACCACGAAAGGCACGAATGCCTACACCCGATATAGTGTCATCACTCACAGACTCTATATGCTCACCTGTAAGGGTGATGCGTCCGTTTCTGGTCTTCTCGCAATAAACCTCGGCAAAATCGGCTCCGCCACTCATAGCGACGCCGAGTATTTCCTCAAGTAATCTTTTTTCAAGCATTGCTCGTCTTCCTTCGTTTTTTATTTATATTATAAATCAAACAACCCACTTTTTCAAGTTAAATGCACTATAAATCCATGTTTTTTATAATTATATCATAAAATACCCCTATATTATTGACTTTTTAGACATTTTATGATACAATTTGACCGTATTTCAGTTTGTGTTTGCGAGGAATTATGCATAAGAAAGAGGATTCAAGAATTATTAAGACCAGGCGTGCACTGGTTCTCGCCTTTCTCGACTTGTTGAAAGAAAAAGTATATGAGGATATTTCGATAAACGAACTCTGTACTCGTGCAGATATCAGACGTGCCACCTTCTACAAGCACTACAAGGACAAAACCGACTTTTTGTATTCGGTTATTCGTATATTGCGTGAATCCTTTGACAATAAGGTATGGAGTACCATAGGTACGAGTTATACCAAGGAATACTACCTGTGTTATGCCAAGGAACTCATAGCCTTCTTCACCTCAAGACGTGAAATTGTCAACAATATGCTCTCAAGCGAATCCAGAGGCACCCTTATAGGCATCATGATCAGCCAAAATCTTGAGGATACGAAAAAGCGCCTTGAAGAAAGTGAAAAGGATGGAATGACTCTCTTGGCTTCCTCTAACGTGCTTGCTGCTATGCTTGTAGGTAGCGTTGCCACCGTCATCGCTCGCTGGTTCTTGCTCGGAGAGAAAGAGCCGGAAGATGTTCTGGTAAAAGAAATTTCCATTATTATCGACAGAATGTTATGATATTTTAAGGCGAGACCGGAATACCACTCGCCTTTTGTTATAGGAGTTTTTATGTCAAACGAAATTCTTATTTATATATGTTCAGGAATCTCTCTGTTTCTGCTTTTGTTAGCAGTTTTTATAATCTTTTTATATAAACGTCAGGTGAAAATAGCCTTGCGCATTTTAGGCGGTATAGTATTTTTGATTCTTTGGGCACTAATATATCCGTCCTACGTTGTACGGGGCTATAACTACGCAATAGGCTTATCCCTCCTTGAAGCGATGTGCTCTATGCTTATAAACGGCAACGTTTCTGTTCTTCTTGAATCTTTCGGGGATATAAGCCTCTCATTTATGCCGCTTTACAAGATCGTTTTGCTCGCCCTGACTATAATCGCGCCCTTGTTCACCGTCGGTATTACACTGTCATTCTTCTCGGAAAAATTTGCAAGAATTGTTTATCGCATTCGCTCGGTCTTCTCGGACTCTTACCTTTTCTCTGCCATTAACGAAAGAACTCTGTGCGTAGCAGAGGACGTAGCCGAGAGGAACAAAGGTGCTCTTACCGTCTTTGCCGTAAAGATGAACGAGGATGACATCGACGCAGAATCGTTGGCACGTATCAAGGAAATAGGTGCTTTCATTATAAATGATGACGTAGTACATATAAAGCATAACGCAAAGAGAAAACGTAACTACTACCTGCTTGGGGATAGTTGTGGAGAAAACCTAAATTTAGGACTTGATCTTTATAGCAAGTACAACGAAAACTCTAACGGTAACATAAGCGTTTGGCTATACACCACCGAGCAGATTTCCGAGGTAATTTTTGACCACCTCTATGAAACCTTTAACATTAAACTGATTAACGAGGAGGGGTTGATAGCACGCAAACTCGTTGCTAACCACCCACTCTATGAGGCAATCGATGACGGACGTCTTTCGGTTCTTGTTGTTGGTGGTGGTATCATCGGTCGTGATATACTGAAAATTGCTATAATGTGCTCCTCTTTCGGAGAGGGGGTTAAGGTTGATTTTCACATTGTTGACAAGGATGTCGAAAAATCCAAGTCAATCTTTGACAAGGAATGTCCTCGCATGAGCGAGAGATGGGACATCACCTTCCACAAAGCGGATATATCCACCTCCGAATACACCGAGGTTCTTAAAAAAATTAAGCCGACCTACATCGTTGTATCTCTACCAAGCGAGAGCGTGAGCATAGATGCGGCACTTTACGCAAGAAGAATTTACGGCCTAAATAAGGGATTGCCGCTAATATACACTCTTATGGAACATCGGGATACCGAAAAACAGATTTTCCCCAACCTTTGCGTATCCGACTGGTCCTATAATCGTGACACGGGTGCCTACCAAAGCCGTCTTTTGTCCTCCTACGAGATAATCCCATTCGGCTCTTATGAAGAAACTTATAGCGACCTTGACCTTATGGTTAGTTACCGAGATTGTCTTGCCGTAGCGGTCAATGCACAGCACCGTGGAGTCACTGAGGTGGGTGGCAAAAACACGCCGAAGAATATGATGGAGCAGTACAACCAGGTTATATTCTACAAGAATTACGCCGACACCTTTGCGCTGACCATTCCCGACAAACTCTATCTTATGGGACTTGAACTTGTAAATGACGGAGAGGGGGATTTGTCGCTTCTTGAAAAGCGACTCGATAGCCATATAGAAATTTTGCTCGCCCAAGAGCATCTGCGTTACGAGGCCTTTATGCGAGGAATGGGTTGGCGTGATATGCCACCTGAAGATGTAACCGGCAGGATTCTTGGCGATAAGTTGACAAGGAGAAACGCAAGGCTTGACAACACCTATCGAGAAAAATTGGAGGAAATCACGGGACGTGATTTCATAAAGGAAGACAAACACGCTCTTCACAATCTTCCTATTATTATAAAACTTGCAAACAGTTTGTTTGGAGTTGCCTACTCTGTAAGAGAGAGAAAAAGATGATAAAAGGGGCTGCTTCATTTAGGCATAACCGAATAAAAATACCGAGGTGTTGTATTACGCAGCACCTCGGTTGTGTTTTTTACAAGTTTGAAGAAAATTAAGGTTGAAAACCACCGGTTTTCTTCATTTTATGGTGTTTTTATTCTATCGCCGTTTCCTCGCTCGCCGTACTTTTGTACGGCTATTGCTCGTCAGCCGACGATTTCTGCTCTAAATAAAGCGAGCCCCTTGCTTTTGTTAATTAAAAATCAGTACTCTGCATTTCCCACGGTGCGAGGATAGGGGAGAACGTCACGAATGTTGGAAACACCGGTAAGGTACATAATGATACGCTCAAAACCAAGACCATAACCTGCGTGCTTTGTACCGCCGTACTTACGGAGGTTGATGTACCACCAATAGTCCTCCTCTTTGAGTCCAAGTTCTGCCATTCTTGCGGTAAGAATGTCTATACGCTCCTCACGCTGAGAGCCACCGATAATCTCGCCAACACCGGGGACAAGCAGGTCCATTGCGGCAACCGTCTTGCCGTCGTCATTCAAACGCATATAGAACGCCTTGATATCCT
Organism: Eubacteriales bacterium; assembly: GCA_045605175.1. GTDB lineage: Bacteria > Bacillota > Clostridia > Oscillospirales > CAG-272 > UBA1740. Next base: position 39,359 of record JAZUPL010000109.1, read on the forward strand.
TGGGGTAATCTACAAGGAATATGGGTTTCTTATATACCACCTCGGTGAGGTATCTTTCATGCTCGGTCTGAAGGTCAACACCCCAATATACGGGATATTTGAAGTCCGCTCCGGACTTAAGAAGCACATCTATTGCCTCGGTGTATGTCACCTTAGCGTAATCCGCGTTACGAAGTGCGGTAAGGCGCTCAAGAAGCCCCTTGTCAACAAACTGGTTGAAGAAGGTGAGTTCTGCCGAGCAGTTGTCCATAACGTGGTTAATGATATACTTTATCATATCCCAAGCAAGACAGATGTTATCGTCAAGGTCGGCAAAGGCGATCTCGGGCTCTATCATCCAGAACTCTGCCGCATGGCGAGCCGTGTTGGAATTCTCGGCACGGAAGGTCGGGCCAAAGGTGTAGATATTGCCGAATGCCATAGCATAGGTTTCGCCGTTAAGTTGTCCTGAAACGGTGAGGTTGGTGCTCTTGCCGAAGAAGTCCTGAGAGAAGTCCACCTTTCCGTCCTCGGTGCGAGGAATATTGTCAAGGTCTAATGTAGTAACACGGAACATCTCGCCCGCGCCCTCACAGTCCGAACCTGTTACGATAGGAGTGTGAACATATACAAAGCCGCGCTCGTGGAAGAAGGAGTGTATAGCATAGGCTACCTCGCTACGAACTCTGAACACGGCAGAAAACAGGTTTGTCCTGGGACGAAGATATGCCTGCTCACGAAGATATTCTACGGTATGACGCTTGGGCTGAAGGGGGTAATCGGGTGTGGATGTTCCCTCAACGGCAATTTTTTCCGCCTTAAGCTCCATAGGTTGCTTTGCACCGGGAGTAAGAACAACCTTACCAGTAACTACCAAAGATGCTCCAACATTTTGTCCTGCTATCTCGTCATAGTTATCTATTTTTTCTCTTTCAAAAACAACCTGAATGCTCTTAAAGTAGGAGCCGTCATTCAAATCAATAAATCCAAATGCCTTAGAGTCGCGAAGATTTCTTACCCAGCCACCTATGGTAACAACCTTTCCATCATAGGCAGCCATATCGGCATAAATGTCGCGAAGAAGATCTCTTTTCATACATACCTCTTTATGAAATTATTTACATCGGGCGTTCTAAACGCTCTTGTTTAAGTGAATAGTATGATTATATCATAACCCAAACGTTATTTCAATATTTTTTTATTATTTTTCTAAACTTTGGAAATAATTATTTATCTGCTTGACAAATCAACAGTTTTAGGAGTAAAATAAGACATCACTAATTTAGGAGGACAAACATGGAATTTAGCATAAATCACCCTGTGCTATTTGTACTTGTCGGTATTATTATAGCCGTAGTTCTTGCACAATCGGTGTATTTCCTTATTAAATCCTACAACCGTGCAAAAGAAATCGGTATGGATATGAAGAAAATTAACAAAACTATCCTGACGGCGGCAATTTTTACAATTGCTCCGGCTATATCGATAGTTATCACTATACTCGCCCTATCAAACTCGTTGGGCGTGGCTCTGCCATGGTTAAGGCTGTCGGTAGTAGGCTCTCTATCCTACGAAACGATAGCCGCAGCAAACGCCGCCTCGGGAATGGGCACGACACTTTCCGCCCTCGCGGACGGAATGACCGGCTCGCAATTTGTTACTATAACGATAGTTATGACCATATCTATTATGGTCGGCATTTGGCTTGTCCCCGTTGTGGGCAAGAAGATGCAGCGAGGTCTTGTCAGTTTCGAAAAACGGGACAAAAAATGGTCGGACATACTCCAAAATTCCTTGTTTATCGGTATGATTTCTGCCTTTGTCGGTTATGTGTTTGCTGATGTGGGCAGATTGTGGCTCTCGGTCGATGGAGTTTACACCACTACCGAAAAGGTTAATGGCGTTGCCGAAGAGGTTACTTACTCCGCAACCTCGGGGCTTATCCCCGTTTGCGTTATGGGTGTAAGCATGGTGTCTATGCTCGTTTGCGGTCTATTAATGAAAAAACTCGGTTGGAAATGGCTAAATGACTATGCCCTGCCTATCTGTATGATATTGGGTATGTTGTCGGCTATCCCATTCACCGCTTGGCTTGGATAAGGAGGTTAAGATGGATAACGAAAGAATAACCGAAACCACCGAAACCGTTGGTCTAAACTCAAAATATATGGACTCTGTTCATCGAGAAGGTACAATTTGGAATATTATTGTAATGATAATACTCCTTGCATTCCCAGTTGCCGTCGGTATAATCTTTCAGGCTATGCCCGACTGGGCAGCGGTAGGAAAGGGGCTAATAGCAACCGCGCCGATGTATTGGGCGGTGGCTGTCGTAGAGGTAATAACCTTTATCCCTATGCTTGGTGCAGGTGGCTCGTATCTCTCCTTTGTAACCGGAAACATATCTAACCTTAAACTCCCCTGTGCTCTTAATGCCCTCGAAAACGCAGAGGTAAAAGCGCAAAGCGAAGAGGGAGAGATAGTTTCCACCATAGCAATAGCCGTTTCAAGTATTGTTACTACCGTGATAATTATAATAGGCGTTATTCTAATAATACCGCTTTCCAATTTCGTAAATAACAACCCCATGCTTGACCCCGCTTTTGATCAGTTGCTCCCCGCCTTGTTTGGCGCTCTCGGTGTGGTATTTATTTCAAAAAACTGGAAGATAGCAATCGCCCCTATTACACTTATGCTGATATTGTTTACATTTGTTCCTGCTATTGATACGACCTCCGTTGGTATTATGGTTCCCGTTGGTGTACTCTTCACCCTTGCGGTATCTTGGATTCTTTATAAAAAGAAGGTTTTGTAATATGGAAACTTATGTTTACATTTTAATCTGCCTTGGTGTTGCTCTTGCGACACTTGTGGCGGTGATTTTAATAAGAACCGCGCTATTCAAGCCGAAGAAAGGCTATGAAGCGTCAGAAGGTAATATAGAATTTGATAGATTAGGTACGCTTCACTGCCTTGCAGAACTCGTCAAGTGCCGTACCGTGTCAAATTATGACACAAGTCTTGAGGATAACGAGGAATTTGAGCGCCTTATCGAAATGTTGCCAAAACTTTACCCCGAGGTGTTCCGAGTCTGCCATTTTACAAGAATGGAGGATCGCGCGCTTCTCTTCAAATGGGAGGGCAAAAACCACGATGCCCCTGCGGTTTTGATGGCGCACTACGACGTCGTTCCTGTCAACGAATGCGACTGGGAAAAACCGCCCTTCGATGCTGTGATAGAGAACGGAGTTCTTTGGGGAAGAGGTACTCTTGACACCAAGGTTACGTTTAACGGAATTCTTTTCTCTGCTAACCACCTTATCAGTCAAGGGTTTGTTCCAGAAAACGATGTTTACTTTGCTTTCTCAGGTGGTGAGGAGGTAAACGGTAACGGTGCTGTAAGAATTGTTGACTATTTTGAAGAGAACAACATAACCCCCGCGTTAGTGCTTGACGAGGGCGGTGCAGTAGTCGAAAATGTGTTCCCCGGTGTATCCCGACCCTGTGGTCTAATCGGCATAGCCGAAAAAGGACTTCTCGACCTTGAATACAGAATTAAGTCAAACGGCGGACACGCATCTGCCCCAAAGCCACACACACCTGTCGGTCTTTTGGCGAAGGCGTGTTGTCGTGTTGAGGATAACCCCTTTAAGAGCCATATGACTGCACCCGTTGAGAAAATGTTTGACACCCTCGGTCGTCATTCAAATTTCCTTTACCGTATGATTTTTGCAAATTTGTGGTGTTTTAGCCGTATTCTCGATATGATTTGCAAGTCAAGCGGCGGAGAACTTAACGCTCTTATGCGTACTACGGTAGCATTCACCCAGATGAAAGGTAGCACCACCTCCAACGTTATTCCTCCCGAGGCGAGTATGGTTTCTAATATGAGACTTAACCCATGCGATACAGTAGAGTCGGCAAAGGAATACATCAAAAAGGTTGTTGCAAACTCTGATATCGAACTTACCGCTTTGCGAGGTACAAATCCGAGCCGTATTTCTATCACCGATTGCGAAGGATATGACAAGGTTGCCCGCGCCATAGTTTCTACCTGGAAAGGGACTATCGTATCCCCTTACCTTATGGTACAATGTTCGGATAGCCGTCATTGGGGCAGGATTTCCGACAGAGTTTATCGTTTCTCGGCGATGGACCTCACCAGCGAGGAAAGACGAACTATTCACGGAAATAACGAGCGTATTCGAATCGAATGCCTCGAAAGAGCAACAGAGTTCTATATCAGACTTATGTCAGAACTTTGATAAGGTATAATGCGACCGAATTACATCGGTCGCATTTCAAGCATTTATTGACAATATCACCTTAAAGGTGTATAATCAAATAAAAAACGGAGTTAACATGATATTTGAAAAACAGATAATTGACATCTTCAAGAGTAATGTATATGTTCGCCAAGACCCGACAGGCGACATATTTTACTATTCCCACACCGATTTTCCAAGCCTATGCGCCAGCCCTTTTGAATTTCTTGGCAAGGACGGACAAAGACTTTTTGGTAATTTCTATTACTATGATAAACAACGATTTGACAGGCTTATCATATTCGACCACGGAATGGGCAACGGTCATGTAGCGTATATGAAAGAAATCGAACGGCTTTGCAGGGCGGGATACACGGTTTTGTCCTACGACCATACCGGTTGCAGAATGTCAGAGGGGGAAAACACCGGCGGTTTTGCACGTTCGCTTTCCGATCTTGATCATTGTATAAAAGCGGTAAAATCCACCGAGGAATATAAAAACGCCACTATTTCAGTGGTCGGTCACAGTTGGGGCGCTTTCTCGACTATGAATATCGGTGCCTTACACCCCGACATTACACACCTTGTGGCTATGTCAGGATTTATATCGGTTAAGCAAATTCTTGGGCAGTTCTTCGGTGGTTTGCTTTCCTTCTATCAAAAACCTGCCTATCAACTTGAATTTGATAATAATCCAGACTATGTTGAGTACGACGCCCGTATATCCTTAACAAAAACCGATGCAAAGGTGCTTATAATCCACTCTTCGGATGACAAAACGGTTAGTTCAAAGAAGCACTTCGACCTTTTGAAAAAAGCATTAGCAGACCGCCAAAACACCGAATTTCTCCTCTTAAGCGGCAAAGGGCATAACCCCAACTACACCACCGACGCCGTAAAATATAAAGATGAATTTTTCGCAGAATTGGTTAGGGCGCGCAAGGCCGGAGAACTTGACACAGAGGAAAAGAAAACGGCATTTGTAAAGAGATTTGACTGGGACAGAATGACAGCACAGGACGAGGAAGTTTGGGCAAAGATAATTAGTCATCTTGAGAGTTAACCGACCAAAAAACAGAGCAACTATTTAACAAATCCTGTACTAATGTATATTAAAACGAGTAAAGAGCGAATACTCTTTACTCGTTTCTTTTTGGGTTGTCGGTACAACCGACGAGATAATCGATAGATACATCGTAAAAATAGGACAGGCTCTTTGCCGCCCAAAGAGGAATTTCCCGCTCGCCTCTTTCATACCTCTGATATACTGTCAATTGCATATTCAAGTGATTTGCAACCTCTCGTTGAGTCAGGTCGTTGTCCTCTCTTAAATCACGAATACGACGGTAATAATCCATATTCAACTCCGTTTTTCTTCTATTATACAAAAAATGACATTTCCCTCTTGACAAAGAACACCATATGGTGTTATAATATGAAAGCAATTAAATAAAAAAGGAGATAATTTAACATGTCACAAAAAGCAAAACTTACAGCACTTTTGATATTTAAGGTAATTGCATTAGTAGTTAGCGTACTTCTTTGGGTATGCGGACTCATCGTTTTCCAAAGCTTCTTAGCAGATGAGAACGGAATACTCGGATGGTTTATGTGGGGTATATTCTGCTTGATTAGCATGCCCATCGACCTGATTAAATTCCTTATCAAGGGTGCAAGAGAGGGTGCCGTTGAGGGTGCTAACACCTTCAAAATTAAGGATTACGGCTCAAGCATCTCCATTTCCAACGACCCCAACGGCGGCGCTATTAAAGGTATTATTACCAGTGCGTTGGCAATGATACTTGTCGGTCCTATCACCCTTGGCTTTAAGATTATTGCTAACATTTTTGTTGTTATTCAGTGCATTGGTGCAGTAAAGTCCTGCAACAACTAATACATAGGTAATCAAGTATGAGAAAAATTGCATTTTATTAGTTGTAGTTACTCTGCTTACCTGTTTTATCTCATGTGACATTTCCCTTGTTTTTCCGCAAGACGATAATAACAATGGCTCTGTTCAAATAGTCGATAAGAACACTCTTATTACCGATGAAATGCTCGCCTACGAGGTTCATTCGGAATGTAGCGAAGCCACCCCCGTAGATAGTTTTACTGATGGTGAATACAATTATTTTCTGTTCAAAATCGGTGAGGTTGATAAAGTTCCGATTTATTATGAAAACAAGCAGCGCTACTCTGGCATAGGTGAGTATAGTTTAAGTTTCTCCACCGAGGAAACGAATACCAACACCATACAGACTGCAAATAGTAACTGTATAAGCAAAACCGTATCTATTGGAAGCAAAACAACCGCCAATTTCCAAATGCTAAATCAAACAGCAAAATTGGCGATGGAACTATCGAATTCTATATCATCAACTTCCAGCACAAGCAAAACAATAACAAACACCATAACCAACACGATAAAGCAACAAAAGGCCACAACATATAAATTATCGAGCGACTGTCCAGTAGGTTATTACAGATTTACAGTATATGGAACCTGTGATATATTTGCCGTTGTAGCATCAAGCCTTGAGGATAGAACCTACGACATTGAATACGTCCCCTTTGTAAAGCCCGAAAGCATTGAGGAAGGTTGGTATTATAGCGAGGACGGTGGTTTTGAAAACGACAGATCCTTGACCGATAGTATTGAAAAGTTGGTATTTAATGAAAATCTCTTGTCAGGCATAAGTTTATACGAGAAATTAGATGATGTAAGATTTCTAAACAAGATAAGGCTTGCTTGGCCGGAGGTAAAGGGTGTTACTACCAAAACCGGCAAGGTGGTGACTATTGATCTTACAGAATATTTTGACTTTAATGCACTCTCCAATATGGGATATTCCGAGATTGAATTTAATGTAAGTTACGGAGTAAAAACCTCGTCAGGAACCTGTAAAGCAACAGGATATGTTTATTGTAGTACAGAGCAGATAGATGAAAATCAACTGTTTAAGAAAACCGTTACCGCAGGCGGAACTCTCAATGAATGTAGCGGTTCGGGTGAGTTTACTATCGAGAGGTTAGCAAGTAACGATTACAAAATGAAGGTAGTTTTTACCTGTGCTCAAAACGGCTCGTTAGATTTTTCTAAAAACTCATATAATGTAAAGGATTTAGTTCTTCAAATTATACTTAAATAAAAAATAGTCGCACGATTTCCGTGCGACTATTTTTTCGTCTTCTTGCACAAGGTCATGGCTTGAAGAGCCAATTAGAGGAGAAAGCAAAAGTATTATGAATATTAAACCCCGCTTTTTAGTATATAAAACAAAAAAGCCCTGCTATGCAGGACTCCCAATATATCAAAGATATTCAGGTTATACGTCTATAACTAAATATCCATTGAAAACCGAATAAAGGTTTTTGAAAAGAAACAAGCGAAGCGTTATTGCAAATGATGCTTGAACTAATAAGGTTGTTCAAGCCCTCGGTCTATTAGTATCAGTCAACTGAACACATTACTGTGCTTACATCTCTGACCTATCAAACTCGTAGTCTACAAGTGACC
>JAZUPL010000110.1:0-7875 GCA_045605175.1 Eubacteriales bacterium
TTCAGGAAGAGTTTTTTATCTTTTAGTTGCATCTTTTTCCTCAATATAAAAGACCGCCGTTGATGTTGTGCGGTCTTTTATTATAAGCTTGTTTTACTCCTCGGGATAACCGTCGGGGTTCATTTTCTGCCATCTTGCAGAGTCCTCGCACATCTTCTTAAGATCTCTTTCTGCTTTCCAGCCGAGAACTTCAAGAGCCTTAGTAGGTTCTGCGTAGCATTCAGCAATATCACCGGGACGCCTGTCTGCTATGCGATATTTTACAGGAGCACCCCAAACCTCGCCAAACGCCTTAACCATTTCAAGCACAGAGTATCCGTTACCTGTACCGACATTAATATAGTCAATACCATTCATCCTGCCCGTATATTCGATAGCCCTAAGGTGAGCAAGAGCAAGGTCAACGACATGAATGTAATCACGCACGCCTGTACCGTCTGGAGTATCGTAATCATTACCAAAGACGTTAAGGCACTCAAGTTTGCCTGCCGCAACCTTTGAAATATAAGGAAGCAGGTTGTTGGGAATACCACGGGGGTCTTCACCAATAAGGCCACTTTCATGTGCGCCAATGGGGTTAAAGTAGCGAAGAACGCATACAGAAAAAGAGGGGTTTGCATGGGCCGTGTCGGCAAGAATTCTCTCTATCATAAGTTTGGTTTCGCCATAGGGGTTAGTAGTAGAAAGGGGGAAATCCTCTCTGATAGGCACGGACTTAGGAAGACCGTAAACGGTTGCTGAGGATGAAAATACAATCCTGTTTACACCGTGATTAAGCATACACTCAAGCAGATTTAGCGTGCTTGTCAGGTTGTTATAGTAATACTTTACGGGTATGGAAACCGACTCACCAACCGCTTTAAGACCTGCAAAATGGATAACCGAGTCTATGTCGGGATAATCACAGAACACCTTTTCAAGTTGTGCCTTATCGCACATCTCACACTCAATAAAAGTTGGACGTTTGCCTGTAATAGTTTCTATTCTGTCAAGAACACAAAGTTTGCTATTGGACAAGTTGTCTATAATAATTACGTCTTCTCCGATATTCATAAGTTCAACTACTGTGTGCGAACCTATATAACCGGTACCACCTGTTACAAGAATTGACATAAAATCCTCCTAAATATTAGAAATTAAAACAAAAAAGAGCAGATAATATACCCACTCTTTTTTGATATTATTAGTCAGCGTAAACGCTAACCTGCTTCTTGCCACCTGCGATATGTTCATATCTTACGGTGCCACTGATAAGTGCAAAAAGAGTGTCATCAGAACCGATGCCAACATTGTGACCGGGATGAATCTTAGTGCCACGCTGTCTAACAAGAATATTACCGGCAAGAACAGCCTGACCGTCAGCCTTCTTTACACCGAGACGCTTTGACTCGGAATCACGGCCGTTTTTGGTAGAACCAACGCCCTTTTTGTGAGCAAAGAATTGTAAACTGAGCTTTAACATTTCGTGTACCTCCATATTTAGTAAGTAAATGGCATGATGCCCTGCGGCTTAAATCGGTCTTTCGATCTCTTTGACATCGAGGAAATCGTAATAATCCTCCGTGAGATCCATAAGTTGATAGAAGTAAGCCTGAATAAGTCCCGAAATAGCAAATCTCTTTTTTTCATCGGACTCATATTGAGGTAGTGCAGATTTAGCAATTAGGGTGATATTTGTAGTAACTTCGTCAATGTTATAATCGACAAAGGAATTGTAAGTCACCTCAATAGCATTGATAATAAGCATAGTCATCGCCGAAATAGCCGAGCAAAGAATATCCTCACCTGCATCAGCAAAACCTGTATGCCCCTGCTCCTCGAATCCGTAGTAGATTCCCTCGGACTTATAGAAACAAATCGTTGTTTTCATTCAAAAATCAACCTTCGATCTTTTCGATCTGAATCTTGGTGTAATCCTGGCGATGACCGATTTTCTTTTTCTCGTTCTTCTTCGCCTTGTACTTAATTACATCGATTTTCTTGGACTTGCCGTTTTTAACAACGGTAGCAACAACGGTTGCACCTTCAACATAGGGAGCACCAACAGTAAGAGTATCTCCGGAAACGCAAAGAACCTGATCAAAGGTAACCTTCTCGCCTTCCTCTACTCCAAGTTTTTCAACGAAGATAACATCTCCCTCGGAAACCTTGTACTGCTTTCCACCTGTTACGAAAATTGCGAACATGTAAAAGCACCTCACTTTCGTGTTTAATCGCTATCATAGGCGTGTATTTTCATACATCTTTATAGCCCATCAATATGCGTCATTTTATTGTATCACTTTGTCCATTGTTTGTCAATACCTTTTCAAATATTTTTTAGTAAATTTTCATAAAAATACTCTCAGATTTTTTACATCTGAGAGTATAATATTTTTACTTCTTTGTGCAACCGTCACACTCGCCTTGACACTCATCGGCATCGCCTGCATCACAGCCGTCGCAAAGTTCGCACATATCACCTTCTATAATTTCAATGTCGGTAATAGGCTCACCGCAAGCAGGACAATCAAGTGATTCAAGGTCAACGTCATCGGTAAAGCAAATTATCTCACCGCAAGAGGGACACTCTATTTGATAATATTCGTCATCAAGTTCGTCATCGTACTCCTCATCCTCATCGTTAAGGTCGCTGTAATCCTCGTATTCCTCGTCGTCATAGTCGTAGAGATAGTCCTCAATTTCTATAATGTTACTTTCAAGCATCTCTACCGATTCATTAAGAATCTCGTTTTCGTCTTCAAGCACCTGGATTTTTGCCGCCATTTGCTCTACAAGAGAAATAAGTTTAGTTATAACCTTTCCCTCAGGGGTAGCCTCAGAAATGCCAAGCCCCTCTGCAAGTCCCTTAATATATGCTGCGTTTTCACTAAGATACATATTAATCTCCTTCTATACGTTTAATTTTGAAAGACTCCCCCGATATTCGTCAGGAGAGTCTATTGTAACCCAAAAAGGTTATGCTCTTTCAAGATATTCGCCGGTTCTTGTATCGATACGGAGAACGTCGCCCTCGTTAATGAAGATCGGAACTTTGATAACCGCACCGGTTTCAAGGGTAGCCGCCTTGGTAACGTTAGTAGCAGTATCGCCACGAACACCAGGCTCGGTCTCGGTAACTGCAAGTTCTACGAATGTAGGAGGCTCAACAGAGAAAACGTTACCCTTCCATGAAGAAATACGGCAAACGGTGTTCTCCTTAACAAACTTGAAGTTATCGCCAAGTTTATCTGCGTTAAGAGGAATCTGCTCATAGGATTCGGGATCCATAAAGTAGTAGAGATCGCCGTCGGTATAGAGATACTCAAGGTCGCGACGCTCAATAACAGCATTCTCAAACTTTGCAGTGGGGTTGAAGGATGCCTCACGGGTGGCGCCGGTAACGACATCTCTGTGCTTAGTTCTCACGAAAGCCGCGCCTTTACCGGGCTTAACGTGCTGGAATTCGATAACCTGATAAACCTTACCGTCCATCTCGAAGGTAAGACCGTTCTTAAAATCACCTGCTGTAATCATTTCATTTATCCTTTACTGATTTATTTAATCCTTGACCATTAAAGAGGATTATTATATACGCAATTATTTTACCAAATATTTAAGAATTTTGCAATAGGTAAATTAAATATTTTTATCTAAATAAGGATTTTTTTAGTCAAAAACCAACATTTCCTTAGTAGAATGGGTGAAATTATACACACCGTCCTCGGTAATAGCAACCATATCCTCTATTCTGCAACCGTATTTACCAAATATATAAATACCGGGTTCAACCGTTACAACGTTTCCAACAACGAGTTTGTTACCAAATCCACGGGGCGAGAGTGCGGGGCTCTCGTGTACCAAAAGACCAACCGCATGGCCGAGAGAATGCCCGAATGTGCCATCGTAATCCTTATTTATAATATCTCTTGCTATCTTGTCTGCTTCTCCGCAGTCGCAGCCCGCCTTAAGATATTCAAGAGCACTCGTCTGTGCCAAAAGAACGGTGTTATAAAGCCTTTTTATATCCTCGGTAGGTTTACCTATTACGACGGTTCTCGTCATATCCGAGCAATAGCCGTCAACCTTTGCTCCGAAGTCCATAGTGAGAAAGCCCTTTTTCAGTTTAACATTTCTCGGTGTTCCGTGAGGAAGAGCCGAAGCATCACCGGAAACAGCAATAGTGTCAAAGGACATACCCTCCGCTCCACTTTTACGCATCAGATACTCAAGTTCTACCGCTACGTCTATCTCGGTCATTTGCGAGGGATTAAGGTTTTTCATAAGAACAGAAAAGGCGTTGTCTGCTATATCCTGCGCCTTTTGCATAGATAGCAGTTCATCGGCAGTTTTAATCTGTCGCAGGGTTTCTATCATAGAGCCTATGTTTACAAATTCAAAGGACGGGTGCTTTTCCTTGAAGGAGAGATAACTTGCATAGGACATATAATCGCCCTCAAAACCGACGGTTTTACATCCGAGAAACGCCTTCTCAATAAAGGAATGTCGCTCATCAACACCCTTAAGGTCTAAAACCTCAAATTGCTTTGATGCTTGATTTAGAGCCATCTCGTAGTAACGGAAATCGGTTATAAGATACGCGGCGGTAACTGTAATAAGAAGCATACCGCTGGAACAAGAGAACTCCGAGAGATATCTGCGATTTAAGTCTTCTAAAACTAAAACTGCATCTATTCCCTGCTCTTTCATTGCAATTCTTAGTTTATCTAATCTCGTCATAATATTACCTCAAATACTCTAAATACTTATTTTTCATCGCGAGAGCATCGTCCGACTGCATTCCCGCAGACTCACAGATAACCGTAGGTGAAATTCCTGCCTTTGCAATAGCCTCGACAAACGGCTCAAAATCAGGCCCGTAAACATCGTCGGCAAAGGTCAGGTGACGCTTTTCACCGGAATTAGTCCATTCTATTTTTGAAAAATGACAATGTAACGAGTCAAGAACCAAACTGCCAAGATTTGTGTCAATTCTGTCAAACACACGCATATAATCGTCGCAGGTTTTGAACACGCCGCCGAGGTCGCGAGCATTAAGATGTCCAAAATCAATTACGGGTACAAGCGAGGAGTCGATAGTACAAAGTGAAAGCACCTCATCAAGCGTGCCAAGTTGATTTACCTTGCCCATGGTTTCAATACCGATTTTAATACCATAGGTTTCAACCTCGTTAACCGTCCTTGCAAGAGTGTCAGCGGAAAGTTTCATTGCTTCATCTCTTGAAATTTTGGCACAAGAGCCACAATGGACTACAATAGTCCCTGCGCCGAGAAGCCTTGCCGCCTCAAGGCTCTGTCTTATGTATTCGATACTCTTTAATCTTTTTTCCTCAACAATGCCCGAAAGCGAAATGAAGTAAGGAGCGTGATAGGACATTTTGATATTATATTTTTCTGCCTCTCTGCCAATTAGACCAAGCGTTGCAGGCCCTGCTACAAGACCATTCCCCGCCTCGTATTCATAAGCATCAAGACCTATACTGCTAAGCCACTTGGGTGCGTTTTGCGTTGAGGTGTATCCCGCCTTTTTGAAAGCCTCGCTGTTACCACCCGGGCCGAATTTTGCACTCATATTAACCTCTTTCCGTCGGCTCGTTTTTGTCTTCCATGTTTACCGAATCCGACACTTCATTATTATTTGCACCATCAACGACAGTCCCATAATCCTCTGGGTGCAACCTTTTATATTTATTTAATACAGGAATTTCAAGCAGTCGCTTAAATCTCGTCAAAATATCTCTTTTATCCCTGATAGGAGGCACTAAAATTGCAGGAATACCCGCATTATGAGCCGCCCAAACGTCTGTAAATACCTGATCGCCAATTAAAATTGTATCCTCTTTTGTAGTGCCAATATCAGACATAGCAAGGAGAATATTTTTCTTAAAGGGTTTGCCTGCCTTTGCATAAAACGGTAGCCCGAGTTCCTTGTTGAATATCTCTATTCGCTCTCTATTGTTGTTAGATACAATTGCAGCCTTTATACCCTTTTCCAAAAGAGAATTCAACCAGTCCACAACCTTTTGCCCAGGAGTCGCATTTTCATAGGGCTCAAGAGTGTTGTCCACATCTAAAATTACCCCACGAACACCGATAGATAGAAGAAAATCTGCACTCGCCATATCAAAAGTATCAAAGTAATATTCGGGAACGAAAGTAAAAGCCATAATAATTCCCTTCGCAGAATAAAAAATTAAAAACTTATTATTTCCTACCGTATTTTATACAAATATTTTATCAAAATCGAGTATAAATGTCAAGTAATATTAGCATGTTTAATTTTGCACCAATAGTTTTAGTTGTTTTACATATACCTCTTTGGTTTGTGTATGCTTTTTGTGATATATACGATGTAATATACAATTCAAAAACCATTGAAATAAAATAATAAAAATGCCCAGCAAAAGAAAGTTATCTACTCTTGCAGGACAATAAAATATACAACCTAACGGTTGATGATATACTCGCCAAAGGTGAGATGATATGCACCACACTTCGTGCGGTGATGATATACCAAGCCTGTGGCTTGGATAAAAAAAGTCGTATCTTTCGATACGACTTTTTTTGGCGCGCCCTGGAGGATTCGAACCTTCGACCTACCGGTTCGTAGCCGGGCACTCTATCCACTGAGCTAAGGGCGCAATATTGGAGCGAGTGATGGGAATCGAACCCACGCGACCAGCTTGGAAGGCTGGAATTCTACCATTGAACTACACTCGCACGCTTAATCAAGCCTATATAATATATCACAACAAAGCCCTTTTGTCAATACTTTTTTGAAAAAAATATGATATATTTTTACAGGCTCGAACAAATTTGTCCGAGCCTGTTTTTAGGGTTTAAGTTTTATTTAACTACTATGTTAATTATCTTTCCCGGAATGACAATTTTCTTAACAATAGTTTTGCCCGAAATTGCCTCGGAAATTTTTGCATCTGCCTCGACAATACCGAGAATAGTATCGTTATCCGCACCGTTTGGAACAGCAACAACGGCACGAACCTTACCGTTAATCTGTACGGGCATTTCAATAGTATCATCGATAGTCTTGCTCTCGTCATATTCTGGCCAAGTGGCGAGCGAAACGAGGTCCTCGTGACCGAGGGCGGAATATACCTCCTCTGCAAGGTGAGGAGCAAAGGGCGAAAGAAGTTTTGCAAGCGTTGCAAGTTCGTCCTTGGTAATCTCACCAACCTCGTATATAGTGTTAATTGTAGCCATCATAGCCGCAATAGCGGTATTGAACTTCATTGCGTCAATATCCGAGGTGACCTTTTTGATAAGACGGTGAATGTGCTTTTCGAGTTTTGGTGTTGTACCCACGCCCTTCACAATCTCAAGCAGATTATAGAATCTTTCAAGGAAGCGTTTGCAACCCTTGATAGACTGGGGATTCCAGGGAGCAGCCTGCTCAAAGTCGCCTATAAACATCTCATATAGACGCATAGTGTCTGCACCGTAGTCACGAATAATGTCGTCAGGGTTCACAACGTTTCCGCGAGATTTGGACATTTTTTCGCCGTTCTCGCCGAGAATCATACCGTGACTTGTTCTCTTGGCATAAGGCTCTGACACGGGAACAATATCAATATCGTAGAGGAACTTCGCCCAGAAACGAGAATAAAGCAAGTGCAAAGTAGTATGCTCCATACCGCCGTTATACCAGTCAACAGGCATCCAATATTCAAGTGCTTCCAAAGATGCAAGTGCCTCGTTGTTGTGAGGATCGCAATAACGGAGGAAGTACCAGGAAGAACCTGCCCACTGAGGCATGGTATCTGTTTCTCTCTTAGCCGGTCCGCCGCAACAAGGACATGTGGTATTTACCCAGTCTGTCATCTTGGCAAGGGGGGATTCACCGTTATCGGTAGGCAT
>JAZUPL010000111.1:0-9955 GCA_045605175.1 Eubacteriales bacterium
CTGGTCTGCCGCAGAAGTCAAGGCTAAGGAGATCGCCCGCCAGCCGACGATTTCTGCTCTAAATCAAGCGAGCCCCAAAGGCGCTTCGCACTAAGAATTCAGATTTTTTTGCCCCAAAGTCCTAAAAAACCTTGGTTCATCCGAATTCTTAATGACTCAGCCCCTTTTTATACAAAAGGAAAGGCTTACTAAAAAAGAGGTATTTATAAACGGTAAAAACTGTACCCAAAAAACAAGCAACAAAAATCCCCAAAAACAAGGATTTTTAACTATCAAATCCGAGGTTGCCTAATTGTTAAAATATTTACAGTTGACTTTTTGGCTTTGTTTTGATAGTATAGTATTGATATAGGTTTTATATTATTAGTGTGATATTGAAATAAGTTTTTCGAGGTATAGAAGTGAACAGATATATAAAAGAGAGGGAGTTGCTTTCGCCGAGAGAGGGCGGAGGCACGGATCTTTTGGAAAACGGTGCTTTGACAGAGGATAGGGTTGCCACCCCTGAAGGCGCAGTTGTTGAAAACAACACGGGGCTTGTCGGACTTACAGAGGAGCAGGTGCGCGCCGAGGTGGAGGCAGGCAGAGTCAATAATGCCAAGACCGACGCGGGCAAGAGTTATCTCAAAATAGTGGCGGATAATCTTCTGACTTGGTTTAACCTTATATACGCCATTGTGACGGCGGTTTTGGTTTCGGTGGGGTTGATTACCAACCTTACATACCTATTCGTTATAATACCCAACATCGCTATTGCTATATGGCAAGAGGCGAGCGCCAAGCGCGCGGTGGAAAAACTCTCGGTTACCACCGACCCTCGCGCGACCGTACTCCGCGGGGGTGAACTTGTAGAGATAGACGCCACGGAAATAGTCCTTGGCGACCTTATGCGTGTGGAACTCGGCAGGCAGGTGCTGTGTGACGCTATCGTGGTTGAGGGCGTTTGCGAGGCTAACGAGTCTATGCTCACGGGCGAGTCCGTGCCTATCAAAAAGAAGGCAGGCGACAGAATTCTGGCGGGCAGTTTCCTTGTAAGTGGTTCGGTTTATGCCCGTGTGGACAAGGTTGGCGAGGACAACTACGTGCATAGTCTTGAAAAAGAGGCTCGCGCCTTCAAAGCGCCAAAGTCCAACCTCTTCCGTGACCTTAACAGACTTATAAAGACCATAGGTCTTGTGATGATACCCCTGACTCTTGGGGCATTTATAGTAAACTGGATAAACGTTGCATCAAGCGGCACGCACATTGGGCTTGAACTTGTGCAGGAGATTGTCAATTCGACAAGTGGCCCTATTATTGGTATGATTCCTGCGGGAATGTATCTGCTTGTCACCCTGACGCTCTCTTTGAGTGTTATCAAACTGTCAAAAAAGCAGACAATGGTGCAGGATATGTACTCGATAGAGATGCTCGCATCGGCAGACGTGCTTTGCCTTGACAAGACGGGCACTATAACCGACGGCACTATGGAGGTCACCTCGGTGCGCTCGCTCGACGGTACTTCTCTCTCCGAGATTAGCCGAGTTATGGCTTACCTTGAGGGCGAGGAGGACGGCATCAACGCAACGAGCAAGGCTCTTATAGCAAAATTCGGCAAAGAAATGGGCGAAGTCCGTACCCGTGTGCCGTTTTCCTCGGCGAGGAAGTATTCGGCGGCGGATATTAGTGAGATAGGCTCTTACGCCATAGGCGCTCCGCATTTCGTTCCCTGTGATATATCTTCCGAGTTGGATGCCGAGATAGACGCCTACGCAAGGGAGGGCGAGAGAGTCCTCGTTTTGGTGCGTGTGCCGGCTATTTCTGACACCGAGGCAGAGCGAGGCGAGGCTGTGGCTATAATAACCATTGCCGACAGGATAAGGCCCTCTGCCCGTGACACCATTGCCCGATTCCAAAGTCAAGGAGTGACGGTAAAGGTGATTTCAGGCGACCACGCGGCGACCGTGTCAACAATTGCCCAGCGCGTGGGTATAATAAATGCAGAAAGTTATATATCTTGTGAGAATATAAGCGACGAGGATTTGGTGGCGGCGGTGGACTCCTATGCCGTATTTGGCAGGGTTACACCCGAGCAAAAGGTACTCCTCGTTAAGGCTCTTAAAGCAAAGGGGCATACCGTTGCTATGACCGGTGACGGTGTAAACGATACCCTCGCCCTCAAGGAAAGTGACTGCGCTATCGCTATGGCAGACGGCTCGGAGGTGGCACGACAGGTGTCGCAGATAGTCCTGATGAACTCGGACTTTGCATCTCTGCCCGACGTGGTAAACGAGGGTAGGCGCTGTATAAACAACGTCCGTCAGTCCTCAAGCCTTTTCCTTATGAAGACGATATTTACCATTCTTGTCACAATATTCTCGATAGTGACGGTGACAAAATACCCCTTCGGAACAACCAACTTTATGTTCTTAGAACTTGTTGTTATTGGTATTGCCTCGGTGGCTCTGGCACTTGAGCCTAACGAGAAACGCATCGAGGGGGCATTCCTCGACGGAATTGTTATAAAGAGCCTGCCCTCGGCGGTAGCGATGTTCCTGCCCATTATGGCTATACTCATTTGCGGTAAGGCGGCAGGGGCTGACTTCTGGCTTGTACGTGATGCTGTGGCTATGGTGTCGGCGACTCTTGCAGGGTACATAAACCTGTGGTTTATCTGCCGTCCGCTTACCCGATGGAGAGGGACTGTGGCTGTCGGTGCAGGTGTACTGCTCGTTCTTGTCGGTGCCGGTGCTATTCTTGTCGAGGGGCTTTTGGGCGAGTCTATCTTCGGCTTTGCCTACGTGCTTACCGACCCCTTGTTCTTCCTTATAATGTTGGCTGTGACGGTGGTGCTTCCCCTATGTATGCACCTGTTCCTTGCCGAGCCGCTTAAGAAGTTAATAACTAATATAAGAGAGAGGAAAAAGGTGAAAAATGGATAAAGAATCTATCGAGGTTTTGACACCACAAGAGATGCCAAACTATATCAAAGCGGTGTATAAAAGAGAGTGGCTTGCCCTGTTTCTTGAGGGTGTGTGCCGTTTCTCTACTACGCTTACTGCCCTTGTTTTTGCCCTCGTTCTCTTGGGCTGCGCCGTTGGTAACACGGGTTTAATGCTCGAACTTGCAGTCGTCACTCTCGTGCCGTTTATAGGTGTGTCGGTGTTTCGCTCGGTTTTTGCTGCCCCACGGCCACGGGAACTTTACGATATGTCCTCGCTCGGAGAATTAGAGCCTAAAAAAAGCGGCAAGTCCTTCCCCTCTCGTCACGTGTTCTCGTCCTTTGTGATAGGAACTTCGCTCTCTTTCGTAGAGCCTGTGCTTGGTGCGGTTGTTCTATTTTTTGGCATAACCTTGGGGGCGTGTCGAGTTTTGCTCGGTTATCACTTCTTGCGTGACGTGATAGCGGGCGGACTTATCGGCGTTGTCAGTGGCGTAATAGGTATGCTAATTGTAAACATTATTTAACATTTATAGTGCATTTGCAAACTTGTTTTCGATATGTAGCAACCTAAAAGTAAAAAACTAATTAACTGCAATAGCGTGATGTCCACAAAGGACATCACGCTAAAACTATATTTACCCCTGTGGACAGTTAAGTTTATTTCGCAATGTGGGTTATCCTTGTGCTGCTTTGCCGCCCAAAAGGGAAAGGCGAATTGTAAAACCTCATTTATGATTAGGATGGCTCCCTTTGCCAGGCTATCTGCCCGTTGACTATTGTGTATTTTACGGACGAGGAGATTTGCAACGGATTGCCGTCATAAATGACTATATCGGCATCCTTACCTTCGCTCAAACTACCTAATCTATGATCTACACGGCATATACGTGCTGCGTCAATTGTAATTGCACGTAACGCACCCCATTCGCTCATGCCTTCCTTGACGGCAAGTGCGGCACAGAGTGGAAGGTATTGAATCCTTGATACAGGGTGGTCTGTGGTTAGTGCGACTAAAACGCCCGCTTTCTGGAGTTCTCCCGGTGTTTTGAAGTCCGAAAGACTGACTTCGTCCTTGCTTCGTGACGCCAGAGAAGGGCCAACGATGGCCGGATATCCGCTTTGAGCAATGGCGTCGGCGATTAGATGACCTTCGGTACAATGATCAAGCGTGAGTCCTAAACCAAATTCATCGGCGATGCGAATGGCGGTGAAAATATCGTCTGCTCGGTGAACGTGAGCTTTCATTGGGATTTTTCCCTCGAACAGATCCCGATAGCACTCCATAGCAAAGGATTTTTCTGCGCCATTACCGTTGCTAAAATATTGCTTTGCCAAAGTTAATTCTTCTCTAATTAACGATGCAATACCCATACGGGTGGAGGGGATGTTTCCATTCGTGCCGTAGTTTGTCATAGGGTTTTCACCAAAGGCAAACTTCATAGCAGAGGGTGCCATAACTATCATATCGTCGATACGTCTGCCGTGAGTTTTTACAAAAGCAAACTGCCCTCCTATGGGATTTGAACTTCCCGGCCCTACCATAACACTTGTGATACCGGCAGCCAGAGCGTTGTGAAATGCGCCGTCCATTGGGTTGATTGCATCAATGGCACGAACGCAAGGTGTTATAGGGTTAGTTCCCTCGTTGCATTCATCGCCTTGGCTGGTCTTCTTTTCTTCCGAAATTCCTATATGACTATGGGCGTCGATAAAACCGGGATATACTCGGCAGCCGGAGGCATCAATGATTTTCATTCCTTCGGTAGGTGTTATTCTTTTTGAAATTTGGATAATTTTTTCTTTATCAATTAGCAAATCGACATAGGTTTCTTCGTTGGTTTCCATTGTGAAAACCAACCCGTTTTGTATTAAAAGCATATAAACAACTCCTCAAAATTTTGTGTATATTTTGTCCGAATACGGTCAAAACTATGCTTGTATCAAATTAAGAAAGGGGTGTTTATTATGAACAACAACCAAAACAAGCAAAACAACCAGAACAACCAGAACAACCAGAACAACCAGAATAGCCAGAACAGCCAGAATAATCAGAACAATCAGAATAACCAGAACAACCAAAATAACCAGAATAGCCAAAATCGTCAGAACAACCAGAACAACCAAAACAGATAAAAAACATTGGTTCGCCAAAATTTGGGGGCTTTCGTTCGCATCCGAGCCGCGGGAGTCCTTGAACGAACCGGTTGAAAAACTACAACTAAAAAAGCCTTCCTCAAATCAAAGAGGAAGGCTTTTTGTCTGGTTGCTTTATTGTGTTTATACTTCATATTAATGCATTGTTTGGAATAATTTAAGAGGTTTGCGATGATGTTTGTTATTAAATATAGTTGTCGCAACCTTAATTACGCGAACAATTTTGGTCGGGAAGTCATAGTTTTTTTCTGATTAGTCGTTTTCTTAAATCAAAATATCCTATCATAAATACGAGGATAATCACAACAGCCGCGTTGCTTGTTGAGATGTCAAAATAGCCGCCATTTGCATAATAGGGCAACCCTGCAAAATAGAAGGGAAGTTGTACCAAAAGCGACACGATCATAACCGTGAGAAGTCCAAAAGGTGCTATTACAATACTCAAAATTATGTCGAGCCATCTTTTTTGCGAGAGGTCGTTCCTTTTAATGAAAAGCCCGTAATCAACTACCCGAAGAAGGTAGAAGTAGGAGGACAATCCCATAAAGGCGTAAAGCGCTAAATAGTACCACTCTGCCTCAGGTGTTATGATGTCGAGGGCGATTAACGCCAGCGCTCCAACATAAACGAAATAAACGAAAAAGTCAGAGAACTTGTCAATAGCAAAACTAACCTTAGCGAGGATTTTTGCCCCCGTGCTAATAGAAGTATCGCCGTCTTCGGTGCCGTATGACACTTTGTTAAGCGAGGCGAAAATAACCACGTTAACGAGAATAAGGACAACAAAAGCAACAATCAGAGGAATGCCGTTGATTAAGCCCTGAATGACTCCCATTTTCATAATAAACTCGGCGACAAACACATATACCATGCCAATTGCCGCGGTTATTTCAAGCAACACAGCAAAGCACGCCAACATAAATAAGAGGGTCTTTTTGACGGCTTCGGGGTCGTACCCACCGCCCGATGATTCTCTGACGGTATATGTACCGTCGCCATTATCTGTTACAATCCAGTCGCTCATTAAATACCTCCAAACTTAAATGTCAAAATCAAGAAAGGTTTAACCAACTATGAGAGATGGTTGGTGTGAAAATGGTTAGATGTTAGGGTGTATGTATTTCGTAATAACTTGCCGGAGAGTTCGCCCTGCGAACCAGCAATCCGGCAATCATAGTTGATTTTCGCTATGCAAAAATCATTCCCACTCAATAGTACCAATAGGCTTGGGAGTAAGGTCGTAAAGCACGCGGTTTATGCCGTCAACCTCGGCGGTGATGCGGTCGGTAATACGGTGGAGAACATCATAGGGAATTTCTTCAATGGTGGCACTCATAGCGTCTGTGGTGTTTACCGCACGAATAATAGCGGGCCAGCCCTCGTAACGCTTGCCGTCCTTGACACCGACGCTCTTGAAGTCGGGAACGGCGATAAAGTACTGCCATACGGTTTCTGCAAGGCCGCAGTTGTCAAACTCCTCGCGAAGAATTGCGTCTGCCTCACGAAGGGCGTGAAGTCTGTCACGGGTGATAGCGCCAAGGCAGCGAACACCAAGACCGGGGCCGGGGAAGGGCTGACGATATACCATAGCGTGGGGAAGACCAAGAGCCTCGCCAACGACTCTGACCTCGTCCTTGTAGAGCAACTTTACAGGCTCGACGAGTTCAAACTGCATACCCTCGGGCAGACCGCCTACGTTGTGGTGAGCCTTTACGCCGTCGGATTCAAGAATATCGGGGTAAATAGTACCCTGCGCAAGGAAGGAAATGCCCTCAAGTTTAGAAGCCTCCTCGTCAAAGACCTTGATGAACTCGCCGCCGATAATCTTTCTCTTCTTCTCAGGCTCACAAACTCCTGCCAACAGGTCAAGGAAACGGTCGGTGGCATCGACATAGATAAGGTTTGCATCAAGTGCCTTGCCAAACACCTCGATAACCGCCTCGCTCTCGCCCTTGCGCATAAGGCCGTGGTTTACGTGAACGCAAACGAGTTGCTTGCCGATAGCCTTGATAAGCAGGGCTGCAACAACCGAGGAATCAACACCGCCGCTTAGCGCGAGAAGAACCTTTTTGTCGCCAACCTGGGCGCGAACCTTTTCTACCTGCTCGGCTATAAATGCTTCTGCGAGAGCAGGGGTAGTTATACGTTCCATGGTTTCGGGTCTTTTGTTTTCATCAATGTAGGACATATTTTCCTCCTGAATACTTAAAAATTTATACTTTATTATAACTCAATTGCCGTGTGAATACAATATTTTTTCAAAAAAATATTTCACAATTTTTGTCCTCGGGGAATAATTTTGTAATAGACAAAATCTACAAGGAGAAAACTATGTTGGTAACTAAACCTTACAATCGACAAAGGGCGGTGGAATATGCAAGGAAGTATGCTTTTTCACAAAACCCGATATTCGGAAACTTTAGAGGGATAGGTGGCAACTGCACCAATTTCGTGTCCCAGTCACTCTATGCAGGCTCTTGCGTTATGAACTACACGCCGACCTACGGTTGGTACTATATCTCGCTCGATGACCGAGCGCCTGCCTGGACAGGGGTGGACTATTTCTACAACTTTATGACGACAAACGAGGGGGTTGGACCTTACGGATTTGAGGCGATGCCCGACCAAATGGAAATTGGTGACGTAATTCAACTTGCCAAAAACGAGGGCGGCTTTTATCACACGCTTTTGGTAGTGGGGTTTGATGGCGAGGACATACTTGTAGCAGCCCAGACCGACGATGCCTACGCAAGGCCCCTGTCCACCTACACCTACGATTACGCAAGGTACATAAAGATACAAGGAGTGCGCCTTAATGTTCCCCCGACGGAGGACTGCTATCAGTCGGTGCTTGACGGGGTGGCGTTGGTAAGGCCGCCTGAAGTAAATTGACAATTGAAAATGGAAAATGGAAAGTGGATAATAATGCAAAATGCAAATGCATAATTGAAGGTAAAAATCAGAACGTCCCTGGGGAGGGTGTTCTCAACAAGGATCGAACTTTAAGGAGGCTACACGCATTATCCTTTCACCTTTTCGTGGTCCACCTCCCTCCTGAAGTGAGCGTAAAATCACGCCTTGGCGTGTATATCATCAACGCGGGCGCATATCATCAACCGTGAGTTTGTATATCATCACAGGAGGTGTATATACAAACCGGAAGGTTGTATTTCCACCCACCGAGGAAGGCATATATCATAGGGGCGCGTCGTGGGGCGTTTGCCCCTTTTTCCTTTCTTGTTGAAGGGTAAAACAAGCGCCTTTTCTGTCGCACGCGAGAAAAATATGAATATACTATATTATCCGTCGGCTATTGTTTTTTCTGCCGACGGTGTTGCTCGCCGACAAATGGACATACCCGTGCGGCGAAAATTAAACAACTGGAGTAAAAATGTATATAAAAGTTTACGAACAGAACCAAAGGGCAGAAGTCTGCGCCGACCTGCTTGCTCAGGCGGATTTACCTCTTTTTATAAGAGGAGTCGAACTTTTGCCCATACCCACTCGGGTTGACTCGCCGTGCTTTGGGGAGGGTGGACTTTACGGTTTGCTTGACGGTGATTGTGATGGTGTAGTCTTTGCCGGATACGACATACCCCCCGATTTTGCTATCCGTGTGTTAGAGGGTGGGGGGATATTATATGATTGTTCTCTTGACGAGAAGTTTCTTGGTGAGAATGCTTATTTGACCTCGCTTGGCGCACTTGGTTACATTCTCCACGCACTCTCGTTTGTTGGGCGTCCTCGCGTGGGGGTGGTAGGATACGGTCGAATAGGCTCTTGCCTTGTCAAAATGCTCCTCTCTATTGGAATTGACGTTCGAGTCTTTACAGGAAGAAAGCCTACTCGCCTCGAACTTGGAGAGGTGGGTATTGAAAGTTCGGAATATGGCGAGAGCGCTGACTTTACCGACCTTGACCTGTTGGTTAACACCGCCCCTGCCAAAATTCTCTCGCCCCCCGATAGCCTTACCATTTTTGACCTTGCCTCTGGTGAGAACTTTGACGACGGCAAGGCAAAGAAATTTCCCGCCCTTCCTGCCAGGCTTTATCCCTTGGCGGCGGGCAAGGTCTGGGCAGACTCAATTATCCGTCGGCTCACTTCGGATGAGGAGGCGTAGTATGGAGATAGGATATTGCTTTACAGGCTCTTTCTGCACTCTTTCTCGCTCGCTGTCGGCACTTCGGGAATTGGTTTTGCGTGGCAATTCGGTTGTGCCAATTATGAGCGAAAAAGTATATTCCACCGACACGAGATTTGCCACGGCAAAGGATTTTGTGAGAGAGGTGGAAGAAATAACAGGCAGGTCGGTTATACACACCATAGTTGGGGCAGAGCCACTCGGTCCTCGATGTATGCTTGACCTTTTGGTGGTCGCCCCCTGTACGGGCAACACGCTTGCCAAGGTGGCGTCGGGCATCACGGACTCCTCGGCCACTATGGCTATAAAGGCGCATTTAAGGGCAGATCGTCCGACACTCTTCGCCCTGGCATCAAACGACGCGATGTCACAAAATCTTGCCAACCTCTCTCGGCTACTCTCACGCAAGGCGGTGTATTTTGTCCCGATGCGACAGGACGATCCAAAGGGTAAACCCCATTCGCTCGTCGCAGAATTTGAGCGCATACCCGAGTGTGTCGAACTCGCCTTGGAGGGTGTACAACCACGGCCGCTATTTGTGTGACTCTCCTTTTTATATAAGGGGCTGCTTCATTTAGGCATAACCGAATAAAAATACCGAGGTGTTGTATTACGCAGCACCTCGGTTGTGTTTTTTACAATTTTGAAGAAAATTAAGGTTGAAAACCACCGGTTTTCTTCATTTTATGGTGTTTTTATTCTATCGCCGTTTCCTCGCTCGCCGTACTTTTGTACGG
>JAZUPL010000112.1:0-41385 GCA_045605175.1 Eubacteriales bacterium
AAAAAACACAACCGAGGTGCTGCGTAATACAACACCTCGGTGTTTTTATTCGGTTATGCCTAAATGAAGCAGCCCCTTTGGTATGAAAATAATAGTTTACTTATTCTGTGCGTAGAGCAACAACAGGGTCCTTTCTTGCCGCACTTCTTGCGGGCATAACACCTGAAATAAGGGTAAG
Organism: Eubacteriales bacterium; assembly: GCA_045605175.1. GTDB lineage: Bacteria > Bacillota > Clostridia > Oscillospirales > CAG-272 > UBA1740. The sequence goes on from JAZUPL010000112.1 coordinate 179, forward strand.
CCCTACGCTAAGGAGTACGAGCATAACCGCCTGTGATAGGGGTAGTGCTGCAATTGAGGAGTAGTTGATAAGCGGAGCGAGAATAAGATTCACGGGTAGGGAAATGAGATAGGTTACTCCCACGCCAAACAGTCCCGCTAAAAGACCAATTATAAAGGTTTCAGCAATAAACAGAGCACTTACATCTATCTTTCGACCACCAAGCGAGCGAATAACACCGATTTCCTTTATTCTCTCCACCACAGATACATAGGTTATTATGCCTATCATTACCGTCGAAACTACAAGAGAAATCGAGGTAAAGGCTATCAGAGCGTAGGAAACGACGTCGATAAGTGTGTTGATTATATTAATAACAAGTTCCAGTGTGTCGGTGTAGGTTACGTCGGTTCTTTCTTCAAAGGTGAGAGTAGTGTCACCTACTACAATGTCACCCTCCTCGTTCCAAGCCGAGAGATATTCGGTTACCATATCCTTGTCATCGAAGCTCAAGGGGTAGATTGTCACTGAGTTTGCAAGCGAATTGCCACACAGGGTGCGTACAAATTTGTCGCGTTGCTCGGTTACAGAGGCGGGCGCTTGATTTGTGGAGGAACTTAACAGGTCGCTTGCTCCTGAAGAATAGGTTATTATGCTTGTGGTGTTCTTCTCGGTGATATCAACCTTGTTGCCTTCCTCGTCATAGTTGTAACTGCTATACTTGAAGCCGTAGGTAAGACCGTAATATGTGGTGGTGGGTATGGCGAGTTTGCCTGCGTTCTCGTCATCCATAAAGTAGTTTATAAATTCCGAATCGCTGTTGATTTCAAGGACTGCATTGGTGAGTTCTTCGGTGTAGTAGATACCCGAACGCATAGTTCCGTAGTTTACGTTGTCCTTGGGGCTAATGATACCGACTACACGAAGTGTGAGTGATTCACTTCCCTCGAAGGTATCGTTTACCTCGGGTTGATATGTGTATCCGTGGGGGTTGAACATGCTTGTTTCGCCCTTTTTGAATACGGTGTCGTTGGGGTAGTATGTGAAGGTTTTGCCGAGGAGTTCGTCATATTCGAAGGAGTCACGGTAGATTTCCGATTCCTCCTTGAACTTGTCGGGGTCGGTGGCATTTGCCTTGTCTATTGCCGCCAAAAATTCCTGTTGGGTGTAATAGCCGAATCTCGCCAGAAGCAGGTCTGACAACTCGTCATCAGAGTCAAGTACAAGCATTACCTCGTACTCACCGTTTTCGTTAATTCCGTCTGCCAGGCTTCCCGCTTTTATATCATACTGCGACAGAATGTAGTCGGGGTTGGAAGGGGCCTGCTTGATGTTGGGGGCGAGCATAGGAATCATATAAGACATCATTGAGTATTCGGTCTCGCGGAGCAGGGCAGAATACAGGTCGGTAATTGCGGTAATCGAAAGTTCTCTGTCCTTGTCGGTCGCCTTGCCGTCTTTGTCAACGTCCATAGCACCAAAGTCGGTGTAGAGGTTGGAGTTCAGGTTAATTCCATAGCCGAATATCATCGCCTGATAGTATTCTTCAGGCATAGCCTTGACGTAATCAAGGTATTCCTTCTTGAGGTCATTCTTGACCGCAAAATCCTGCATTTCGTTTCGGGTTTCTATCAAATACTCGATAAGCGAGTTAATATACACCCTGTTAGGCTCTTTTACTATGTCTAACTTGTGTCCTGCATCCATCATGCCCGAAAGGGCTTCAAGGTCGTAGGTGGATTCTGTAATGGTAATGGGGTTGCCCGAGAGCATATCGTCCTGCATAGAAGATACATAGCCCTTTATTCCCGCGGAAAATGCAAGAACCATAGCGATACCTATTATACCTATCGAGCCTGCTATACCGACCATAGCCGTTCTGCCGCGCTTGCTTATAAGGTTCTTTGCCGAGAGCATAAAGGCGGTGAAGAAGGACATCTTTGCCTTTTCTTTTCGGTTTGCCTTTTCTTCTCTTATCTTTTTCTGCTCGCTTTCGGGCAGGGAGGCTATCGTCTCTTCCTCTTTCTCTTTAGCGGCGGCTTCCTCGTCGACTTCTGCCTGCTCTTCCTCATCGGTCATCGGGTTTGTATCCTCGATAACCAAGCCGTCAAGCAGACGCACGATGCGGGTGGAATACTGCTCTGCCAGTTCCGGGTTGTGAGTTACCATAATGACAAGGCGTTCTTTTGAAATCTCCTTGATAAGGTCCATTATCTGTACGCTTGTCACGGTGTCAAGAGCGCCGGTAGGCTCGTCTGCCAACAGAATTTCCGGATCGTTTACCAATGCACGGGCTATGGCAACTCTCTGACATTGACCGCCTGAGAGTTGGTTAGGCTTTTTATAATATTGGTCGGAGAGTCCGACGCGGTCGAGGGCCTGTTTTGCTCTCGCTATACGCTCCTCTTTTCCTATACCCGCTATGGTAAGTGCGAGTTCCACGTTGCCGAGGACGGTCTGGTGGGGAATAAGGTTGTAACTCTGGAATATAAATCCGACACGATGGTTACGATATACGTCCCAGTCCCCGTCTTTGTAGGATTTTGTACTTCTTCCGCCTATAATAAGGTCACCTGACGTATAGTGGTCAAGTCCACCTATTATGTTGAGAAGGGTGGTTTTTCCACAGCCCGATGGGCCGAGAATAGACACGAATTCACGCTTTCTAAAAGAAATGGACACGCCACGCAGGGCGTTTACCACTTCTGAGGAGGTGACGTAGTCTTTTTTGATTTCTGTTAATCTTAACATCTTTTCCCTCTAAAAAATACTAAATTTAAGCATAAACAATTATAAACCAATTTTATAAATAATTAAAGTATAAAACAAAAAATGTAATAAAAAATTTACACTTGTAACTTTCATTTAGTTCTAAACTGTGCTATAATCGAAAAAAAGACACTAATAGAGAGAAAAAAGGAGATTTAAGATGCTTGGAGCCTTGATAGGAGATATTGTCGGTTCAAGATTTGAGTTTAAGGATTTTAAGAGCCACGACTTCGTCTTTTTCACCGACAGCAACAGGCCTACCGATGACAGCCTAATGACGCTTGCTATTGCAAAGGCGCTTCTTAATAGCCACCTTGATGAGAGTATTCTTGGTGAACTTACCGAAAAATATATGCACGAAATAGCGAGAAAGCATCCTAATGTTGGCTGGGGTTATCGCTTTTACCGCTGGGTGTTTGAGTTAGATAGCACAAGACCGCAGAGTTTTGGCAACGGTGCCGGTATGCGTATAAGTCCCGTAGGTTGGGTTGCCAAAGATGAAGAGCATCTGAAAAGTCTTGCCCGAATTGTTACCGAGATAACCCACGGGCATCCGGAGGGGCTACTTGGGGCAGAGGCGGTGGCTATGGCAATATTCTTAGCAAGAGAGGGATACTCAAAGGAGTATATTTATAATAGAATGGTAAAAGAATACTACCCTGAGATAGATAAATTTACCCTCGACTCTATTCGCCCTGTTTATTCGATAGATGAGAGAGGGGATTGGGTGACTTGTCGGGGAAGTATCCCACAGGCGCTTCGTGCCTTTTTTGAGGCGAGTGATTTTGAGAGCACTATAAGAAATGCCATATCAATAGGCGGCGACGCCGACACCATTGCGGCTATGGCGGGCTCGGTGGCGGAAGCATACTACGGTGTGCCTGCCGATATGGAGGACAGGGCGCTGGAATACCTATCCCCAGACCTCGAAAGCATATACTACGCCTTTAACACTATAAAACTACCTCGCAAGACAAAACTTGACACGGGGTGCGTCGAAGCAGGAGAAAAGTAAATAAATGATTACAAAAAGAAACAAAATTACAGGACTGTTTTCTTCGCTTGTTCCTTTTTTGCTTCTTGGTTTGCTTGTGCTTTTTGCCTGTCTGGTCTTCTGGGAGGACATAGTCGCCCTTGGCACGGAGGAGGGGAGACTTGCCTTAAAAGAATATGTGGCGTCACTCGGCTTTTGGGGTTGGCTTATTACCTTCCTTATTACGGTGGGTCAGATTATTTTCGCCTTTTTGCCGGGTGAACCGGTGGAGGTTATGCTCGGGGCTATTTGGGGGCCTGTCGGTGGAACGCTCACCTGCCTTCTCGGTATTCTTGTCGGCACTGCAATAATCTTTTTATTTGTAAGGTGGTTTGGGCGACCGCTTGTTAATCTTTTGGTGGGTGAGAAGGACTCTCGAAGATACGCATTCTTAAACAACCCCGTGAAACTGGAACTTACCGTTTTTATTCTCTTTTTCATTCCCGGAACGCCAAAGGATGCTCTTTGTTATTTAGTTCCTTTAACACCTATTTCACCATTTAAGTATTTTCTGATTTCCACTATTGCAAGGTTGCCCTCGGTTCTTACCTCCACAGTGCTCGGTGACAGTATGCTTGCAGGGGACTATGCCCTTGCTATTGCTGTTTTCATTTTTACCGCTGGTATTTCGGTTTTAGGTATATTTTTCGCCCACCGTTTTATTTTGAGAAAAAACCGAGAAGCGAAAGAGGGGCAAGGCGATGCTCACAATACCGATACCCAAGAGGCTCAAGAGGGAAAAGCGAATAAAGAAGAGCCTTAATTATAATAATAGACTATTGAAAAAATTTTCCCGTTATGCTAAAATATACAGGTGTGATGCATTAGCATACTGAATTAAACATTAAGAAAAGAGAGTATTATGAGAGAAAGAAAGGACATTGATCCAAAATACAAATGGGATCTGTCGGTGATTTATGCCGACACCGACGCCTTTTACGAGGATTACAAAAAAGTCGAGGGGATGATAAAGGAGTTTTCGGGATTTGAAAAAACCATGCTTCGCTCGGCGCAAGACCTCTATGCGACACTGGACAGTGAGAGGGATATAGAGTGGTATATTAACCGTCTGTGGGAGTATGCATCTCTCGGTTTTTCTGTTGATACTTCTGACAACAACAGCCAGACGCTTGACGGAAAGGTTAGAAATCTTGCGGTTAAGGCAGGCACGGTTTCCTGGTTTGTAAACCCGTTTATACTCAGACTTGATGAGGCACAGGTTGAACAGTGGATGAAGGAAGAGCCGAGGCTTGAGAGTTTCCGTCGCCGTATAGAAAAGACTCTTCGCGAAAAGCCCTACACCCTGTCTGACGAATGTGAGCAGTTGCTCTCCAAAATGGAGGACGCAAGGGGCGGAGCAAGTCGGGCACGTTCTCTGTTTGCCAACGCAGACCTCACCTTTGGTAAAATCAGAGATGCCGAGGGCAGATTGGTGGTGCTTACCGACACCAACTATGTGCCTTTCTTGATGAATGGTGAGCGCAGGGTAAGACAGGCGGCTTTCCGCACACTTTATAAGACCTACGGTCAGTTTGGCAACACCTTCGCCTCGCTTTACAATGCTCACATTAAAGAGGCGATAACCTTAGCGCGTGTTCGCGGTTTTAAAAATTCCATCACTGCATCAACCTTCCTTGACGAGGTAACGCCCGAAATTTATAACAATCTTATTGACACGGTGAGCCACGGTCTTGCTCCTCTTTACGAATACTACGAACTTAAACGAAAGGTTCTTGGTCTTGACAAGTTCCATATGTATGACGTCTATGCTCCTCTTATCGGAGAGTTGGATAGAAAGTACGAGTACGAAGAGGCGGTAGAGGAGGTTCTTCGCACAGCCGAGGTCTTTGGAGATGAGTATTACAGCACTTTGAAGGCGGGGCTTTTGGAACTCGGTTGGGTGGATGTGTATCCTTCCAAGGGCAAAAGAGGTGGAGCATTCTCTTCGGGTTGTCCCGGATGTGAGCCCTATATCCTGCTTAACTACACCGATAGTTTTGATGATGTATCTACCCTCGCGCACGAGGCGGGACATTCGATGCACACCTACTTCTCAACCAAGTACAATGAGCCACAAAACTCGAACTACCGTATCTTTGTTGCCGAGGTTGCCTCTACGGTAAACGAACTACTCTTGGCCCACAGAAAACTTAAGGAGTGCAAGAGTGATACCGAAAAACTCGCGATACTAAATCAACTTATGGAAACATACAAGGGTACTCTTTATAGACAAACGATGTTTGCCGAGTTTGAGAGAGATATGCACGCCCTTGCCGAAAAGGGAGAGCCTCTTACTGCCGATGTAATAAGCAAGAAGTATTACAGACTTGTTAAAAAGTATTTTGGCAAGGGGGTTGTCTGTGATAAGCAGATAGCCTTTGAATGGATGCGCATACCCCACTTCTTTACCTCTTTCTACGTATATAAATATGCGACCTGCATCTCTGCGGCAACCGCGATAGTACGCAGAATAGAAACCGAGGGAGAGGAATATGTAAAGCAATATATTGAGTTCTTGAAGTGCGGAGATTCTCGCTCGCCAATAGATAGCCTTTTGGTTGCGGGAATAGATATGACAAAGCCTGAGGTTATAGAGAGCGCTATTGCCGAGTTTGCCTCCTGTGTGGCACAGTTTAAGGAAATCTACGAGAGCAAAAAGTAATTGGTCGCCAACTCTAAAAACACCAAATAATTTAACACGCCCTGCGGTGTATGCCTGTTCCTCGTTGAGGATAACACGCATAACCGAGTTTGCCTATGTGGGTAAGTGTGGTTATCTTCGGTAGTGAAGTACGCTTCGCGAGTGAAGTTTCGCCCGACGGCAAAGTTTTAGGCAAACTTTACTTCACTGTGAGCCTTGGCGAGCAACCTCACTGCACATGACACAATATCACTTTTGCGTTAGCAAAAACTTCACTAACAAAAAAGAGCAGACACATAAGGCTTTTAATATTAAACTAAGGCAATTCTACGAAAAATCTTTTTGTTTCGTGTCTTTTGTCTTGGGTTTGGTTAAGGCTTGCGTGTTTGCTCTTCTTATGTGTTGGCTGTGTCAGGTATTACTCTGTTTTTATAAAACAAAGGCGGATTTAGATATAAAGGGATAAAAAGGCGAAAAAACTTGTTATCTTTGTTGACAAAAACAGACGAAAATGCTATAATAATTAAAAAGAAATATTTTTGAGGTGGGAAAATGGAAAAGAACGATATAAGCACAATAGAAAAAATTCTTGACGAGAACAATATCGATAACATTTTTCTCTACGATGATGAGAATAACGAGATTGAATTTGAGCAGGTTGCGGTTATTCCCTTAAACGAGCAGGTTTATGTTATCCTCTCTCCTGTAAAGGAACTTGGTGGCGTTAGCCCTGACGAGGGTATAGTGTTCGTTATTGACGAAGTTGATGATGAGGACGTATTGACTGTTGTCGAGGATGATGAACTTATCGATCGCGTGTTTAGCGAATACGAGCAACTTTTGGAGGAAGAGGGCGTCGTCTGATGCCCTTTTTCTTGCTTATAGAGGTGATTTTATGAATAACGAGCGTTTTTCAAAGAATAACTGGTTTATACTGATACTCTTCGGTCTTGTCGGGCAGATAGCCTGGAGTGTTGAGAATATGTATTTCAACGTATTTGTTTACAACACGATAGCCCCGGACCTTGACGCCATCACCCTTATGGTGCAACTTAGCGGTGTTATGGCTACTATTGCTACTCTTGTTGCGGGTACGCTTTCGGACAAGTTCGGACATCGCCGTCGTTTTATAAGCATAGGATATGCTATCTGGGGTGTTACGGTCGCCCTCTTTGGCTTTATTTCCCCCGAACTTGTAGATGCTTTATTTAACACGGTTGCGCCCCAGGCCGTTTCGGTTGCCTTGGTGGCGGTTATCGTCGGCGACTGTGTGATGACCTTGTTTGGCTCTACTGCCAACGATGCCGCATTCAATGCTTGGGTGACGGATAACACTCGCCCCTCTTACCGCGGTACTGTTGAGGGCGTGGTTGCCATACTTCCGCTTGTGGCTATGCTTATTGTGGCTGGTGGTTTTGGTATTCTTGTTTCTATCTTCGGTTACAGTACGGTATTCCTCGTTTTAGGTATAGTTATCTCGCTTTGCGGAATTGCCGGTCTTTTTGTTATCAAGGATAGCGAGGGGCTTAAATCCGGCGGCGGTTTCAGAGATATTTTCTACGGCTTCCGTCCTTCGGTGGTGCGCGAAAACCCCACCCTGTATCTGGCTTTTTTGGCAATATTGGTATATAGCATAGGCACGCAAATCTTTATGCCATATATGATAATCTATATGCAAAGTTCGCTCGAATTTTCGGTGTTGGAGTATAGCGTGGTATTTGGTGGTGCTATCGCCATAGGTGCGGTAGCAAATGTATTTCTCGGCAGACTCTCTGACAGAATGGACAAGACCCTCTTGCTCTATATTGCTGCCGCAGTTATGAGCGCAGGACTTATTGCGATGTACTTTGCCAAGGGCATGAGCCACGGGGTGAATCTTGCCCTGTTTGGCATATTTGGTTGCGTAATGCTTACGGGATACATATTCGTAAGTGCTCTTACAGGCTCGATAGTTAGGGATAACACCCCTGCCTCCGACACGGGCAAACTCCAAGGCGTGCGTATGATTTTCAGCGTTCTTATCCCTATGATAGTTGGCCCTATGATAGGAAATGGTCTTAATAAATGGCTCGGCGAGCCGATAGTTAACCCCGGGGAAACTGCTATGACTACTGAATATGTCCCCGTGGCAGAGATTTTCCTTGTGGGTGGCTTGGTTACGCTGTTGATGTTTGCTATTATACCGTGCCTGAAACATTTTGCTAAAAAAGACGAAAAGAAAAGCATAGAGAAATGAAAATAGATTTACACCTTCACACTACTGCCTCTGACGGCACGGATACCCCGGCAGAACTTGTTAGCCTTGCATCCGGTTTGGGCGAAAACTGTGTTATTGCCATAACCGACCACGATACCGTTGACGGTTTAGCGAGTGCTGAGGATGCGTTGACCCCCTTGGTGAAACTGATAAAGGGTATAGAGTTTTCCTGTGCGGTAAGAGGGGATAAGTGCTTCAGATGCCATATTATCGGATATGGAATGGATATTTCAAATCTTTCTATAATATCTGCAATTGACGAGGGGCGCAGAAAAAGGCTTGAAAAAAAGAAAAAGCGTCTTGAATATCTCGAAAAGAACTTCGGCATTGTTTTTACAAAAGAAGAACTTGCTATCCTTGACAAGTATGATTCGGTTGGCAAACTTCACCTTGGCAATCTCATAGTTGCAAGAGGAATGTGCGATAATGTGTCAGATGCTATTGATAAATATCTCTCGGGCTATTCCTTGCCCGATGATCGTATAAGCGCCAAACTTGCCATAAGTGCTATTTGCCAGGCGGGCGGAGTTGCGGTTTGGGCGCACCCATTGGGCGGAGAGAGAGAAAAGCGAATTGACGCGGAGGAAGTAAGGAAAAGACTTGATGTTCTCTCCTCATTCGGGCTTGGTGGACTTGAGTGCTTCTATTCCAGGTACACGAAAGACGAGGCGGAGATGCTCGTCAAAATCGCAGACGAATTTTCGCTTTCGGTGAGTGCGGGCAGTGACTACCACGGCAAAAACAAGACGGTTGCCTTTGGCGCTCTTGGCATGGACGGATATACTCCTTCGGCGACTGAAGTGTCAATTTTACCTTTGCTTGGAATCGAAATTCAAGAATAAAAACATTAGAAAAAGTCTATATTTACAAGAAAAATCAGCGAAGCAGCACCGATTAAATCTAGGTGACACACTTTTCACCCACAGCATTCAACAAAACAAAATTTTTGAATCAAGGAGACCCTATGACGCAAAGCAAAAGACCGACGGTCCTGCTCTTTGGAAACGGTCCTCTAAGAGCCTTTGGCGGTGAATCCTGGGATGAGTTTTTGGCAAGTATGCGTAGGCGCGAAGATCTACCGCAGGGGGTGGACTTTGTCAAAAAAATTAAATGCCCCGAACCGCTTAAGGCGATTATTATAACCGGTGACGACGTGGACCTTGCTATGGAGAAAAAATGCGAGGAATTATTAAGCCGACCACTTATAGGAGAGGAACTTTACGTTATGCTTGGCGAGTTTCTCACGGTGGGCTTTGACCATATTATTACAACCAATTACACTTACGAAATAGAAAACGTGTTGACATATCCCCAACCAATAACCATGGATAGACTAAGATCTATTACCAGGGGCTCAATGAGGGCGAGAGGGCACAAGCATTTAGTACACAGTTACAATAGCGTGACCTTTGAAGGCGTTGAAAACAAGGTGTGGCATATTCACGGAGAATTGTCAATGCCGAGCAGTACGGTTATAGGTCACTACTATTACGGTAATATGCTTTTTAGAATAAAGGAGGAGGCTGACCGACTGTCCAAAAGGCGACACGACGCAATCGAGACAGAGAGTTGGGTTGAGGCTTTTCTTTACGGCGACATATACTGCGTGGGATTTGGCTTTGGACTCTCCGAACTTGATATGTGGTGGCTCTTAAATCGCAAGGCGAGAGAAAAGGAGAATACAGGCAAACTCTATTTCTATGATCCAACTCCCGTGGGGTATAACGAGAAACGCGACCTGCTTTCTCAACTGCATTCAAGAAGTACGGCCGAGCCGCTTGTAGAAATACTTGACCTTGGTTTTTCCCTGTTCGGAGAGGGAGAGGGAAAGCAAATAGTAAACGGAGATTTTCGCGATTTCTATGCGGCTGTAATAGCAGACTTGAAAGAAAGAATTAAACAATAACAGAGGACTCTGTGTCATTTTTTGCTTTGAAAATGTAAATAAAAATTTTCAATTGGCTACTTGGCAAGCCCTAATACAAATTTCATAAATACTAAGAGCACAGCATTTTTGACGAAGCGATGCTGTGCTCTTTTTGTCGTTTTTTAGAATATGGAACTATGTTGTTTTGGACTTCGTATTAAAAGTGGTAAAAATGGTTTACAAAAACTTAATTGCTAAAGGGGGAAATTGATGATTAAATATATTTAAGCAAAGTAATAATTAAAAAACACCACAAGCAAAAGGAGGTACATATGAAAAAAATACTAAGGTTTATATTTTCGGGGTATTTTGTATCACTGATTATGATACTGCTTGAGGTCGCGGTACTGTTTTTGCTTATAGTTAAACTGTCTGCATACTCGGTCTATTTTTTGTTAGGCGCTTTGCTTGTTAATCTGCTTGCTCTTTTGGCTGTGATAAACTCGGATTTCAACCCCGAGTATAAGGTGACTTGGATTTCTGTAATACTGCTTTTGCCTATACTGGGTTCGTTGTTATTTATTCTCTTCCGAACAAGGAATATGACAAAGAAAGAGGTAAGGTGGGCGCAGAGTGTAATCGAAGCCATGCCAAAGAGAGAATGCGACGCCCTCGTGAGAGAGCAACTTGAAAGCGAGAGTCGGGAGGCGTATTGCAGAGCGGTTGCTATACTGAGTTCTACAAAAATGTCAGGTCTATATAGTGATACCGATAGCCGATATTTTGACCGAGGCGAGGATATGTATAAAGAGATGCTCATAGATATACAAAAAGCCGAGCGGTATATATTTTTAGAATATTTTATCCTTGAGGACGGCGTTATGTGGCAGGGGATTTTAGGGGTGCTTGAAGAGAAAATAAAAAGAGGTGTTGAGGTGCGTCTATTGATAGATGACATCGGCTGTATGGGCAAGTTAGGGGTTGAATTTGATGAAGCGGTGAAGAAAAAGGGGATTAAACTTTTGCGTTTTGGTAAATTCACTCCAAGGTTTTCTTCAAAGCACAACAATCGCGACCACAGAAAACTACTTATTGTTGACGGCGTAGTAGGCTATACCGGGGGAATGAATATTGCAGACGAATATATAAACGAGATAGAGAGATTTGGCTATTGGAAGGACGGGGGAATAAGGCTTGAGGGGTGTGCCGTAGCAGAAATGACCAGAATGTTTCTCGCAATGTGGGATATGACTGACAAATCAATGAGCGACTACGAGTTTTATTTAAGCGATATAAGGCAAACGGTTGCACCCGTGTTAAATAATTCGGGATATGTCTTGCCCTTTGGGTGTGGCCCAAAGCCACTTTACAGGCTTCGCGCAGGCAAGCGCGCTTTTCTTGATATGATAGAGCGTTCGCAAATATATGTTTACATTACGACTCCATATCTCATAGTTGATTACGATTTGACAGAGGCGCTTTGCGGTGCGGCACTCCGTGGAGTTGACGTCAGGATAATAACCCCAAGAGAGGCAGACAAAAGGTTTGTAAAGATAATGACAAAAGGCTCTTATATGACTCTTATAAAAGCGGGGGTGCGCATTTTTGAATATACACCCGGATTTATTCACGAGAAAACTGTTGTATCGGATGACCTGTACGCCATAGTAGGCACTTTGAATTTTGATTATCGCAGTCTTGCTCACCACTATGAGGATGCGGTATGGATTTTCGGCGGTAAAACTATTTTGAATATTAAAGATGCAGTAAATGAAACCATCTCTCGCTCTGGGGAGATAGACGAGGAGGGGGCGCGGATAAGTTTTCCGCAACGTGTTTTTCTTTCTCTATTTCGTCTGTTTTCCCCTCTTTTATAACGCCTAAACCTGTAAAAAGGTGATGTTTGAATAATCAACTCTTCTTTGGATAGAATAAATGCGTATATAAAAGGAGGTTTGTTATGAAACATTTTGTTTGTAAAGATTGTGGAACTCTTGTAGCGCTTGTGAATGGAGGAGGAAAACGCCTTTGCTGTTGCGACGGCTCGATGACCGAGTTAACTCCGAAATGGGAGGGAGCAGGTGCTGAAAAGCACACGCCAAAGATTTCCACATCAGGTAATCGCGTTACTGTATCCGTCCCTCACCCTATGGAGCGTGAACACCGTGTGGACTGGGTTTGCCTCGTCACTGACAGGGGTAGCCAACGCAAACTGTTAGAGGACGGCAAGGACTCAAGTGCCGAGTTTTATCTTTCCGAGGGTGAGAGGGTTATCAAGGCATTTGCCTACTGTAATCTTCATGGCCTTTGGGTTACCGAGGCGACACGTTCAAATTGAGTTTGCCTGTGTTATTAGTGAAAACTTTCAAGGGTTGATATTGCGTTTTTTCTTACGTTTCTTCTTTTGAAGTAAGGCGGGCGAATTTATAAAGCAAGAGAGAACAAATCAAAAAAACGATTTGCTCTCTCTTGCTCATTTTTATGAGTTGGACTATAATAAGTATTCAAATATTTTTTATTTATGCTTGAGTGGATATCAGATGGATTCAAGGGCGAACACAACCTCGTCCAATTCCTCAAGATTCTTTGCCATGCTTCCCGGAGACAGTTCGGGGTGATCGTATGCATGCACGTTACATTCAATGCCAACGTTATCGCTTTTACCACTGCGAGGCGGTGTGATCTGCAAATCTGTCACGGGGAAATTATCGGAAAGATAGTCGATAACTTTTCTGACGTTGGTGTCGAGGTATATTTCTATATAAATTCCAAAACGTGTATTTTTCCTCGTTACCTTATATTCAAGGCGGCTCATAAGGGTGGTAGCCAATACGGCGGCAACAAATGTAATCGCTGCGCCCGAGTAGTAGCCAACGCCGAGTGCAATTCCGATAGCGCCAACCGTCCAAAGTCCTGCTGCGGTAGTAAGTCCGGTTATCTGAAATCTACCCTTGATAAGAATTGTTCCAACACCGAGGAAACCTATACCTGAAATAACCTGTGCAGAGATACGCAGGGGGTCACCCGTGCCGAGAATTTCGTATGCATAAAGGCCGGTCATAGCCGTCAATGTAGCGCCAAGACAGACTAAAACATGTGTGCGCATTCCTGCCGCACGTCCCTGTTTTCCTCTCTCGGCACCTATCACTCCTCCGGCGATTATGGCAAGAAACAGGCGTAACAGGTCTTCCCAAAGCCAGACGAGGCTGAATAACCAATTAACAAAAGAATCCCACATATTTCCTCCAAAAATTCCTTTTTTTAGTATTATATCATAAGTAAAGAATAAAGTCAATGAAAATGGGTGAATGTGCTCTTTATAAAGCCAATAGAAGTCTCTATTTTTGTGGAGTATGCACCAAAGAGAAAAATAGCGAAAAAACACTTGCATAATTAAATAAAAAAAGGTATAATAAAAGAAAAAAAGATGTGGAGGGCAAATGCTCACATACGAAAGTATAAGGAAAAATGAGGACATTCGCACATACATCACCTATGCAGATCGTTCTTTGAAGGCTCTTGGTTACACAGAGCACAGTTTTGCCCACGTGACTAAGGTTGCAGAAACGGCCGCCTACATTCTCGGCGCGGTTGGTGCAGATGAACATACCGTTGAACTTGCGAAGATAGCAGGGTATCTGCACGACATTGGCAATCTTGTAAACAGAGTTGACCACTCGCAAAGCGGGGCGGTTATGGCGTTTCGCATTCTTGACAAAATGGGCTCACCCGCAGAGGATATTGCCGCCATAGTTACAGCCATAGGCAACCACGATGAGGGTACAGGAGTGCCTGTAAACGAAATATCTGCAGCGCTTATTCTTGCGGATAAGACCGACGTTCGTCGTAGCAGGGTGCGTAATGATGAGCACCTGACCTTTGATATTCACGATAGAGTAAACTACTCGGTAGAGTCGAGCGATTTGCGCATAGAAAAAAAGGAGATAATTCTCTCGCTCGTTGTTGATACCGAGATAGGCTCGGTTATGGATTACTTTGAGATTTTCATTGGAAGAATGACGATGTGCCGTCGTGCGGCAGAAAGATTAGGTCTTGTTTTCTCGCTTTATATAAACGGGCAAAAACTGTTGTAGTTCGACACATGGTAGCACTAAAACAAGAATTGTGTAAATAATTATTTGCTTTATTGCGATGCCAAGACGATTGGCTTAAATTATAATTATGCAAATTATATAAACGAACGATGGATTCTACGATTTATTTTTATTAATATATTCTCATAAAAGAAAGGAAGGTTCAAATGAACATTGCTTTTAGTCCCCTGCTTGAGGCGGGAGATTTCGGAGTTGGAAACATTTTGTCCTTGCTTTGCGGCCTTGCCCTCTTCCTATACGGTATGGACGTTATGGGCGACTCGCTTAAAAGAAGTGCGGGCTCCTCGCTCAAAGCGATACTTGGAAAAATGACATCTAATCCCATATCGGGGTTTATTTTAGGACTTGCCGTTACTGCGGTAATTCAGTCCTCCTCGGCTACGACGGTTATGGTCGTCGGCTTTGTTAACTCTGGTACTATGACCTTGCTTCAGGCGGTGGGTGTCATCATTGGCGCAAACGTAGGTACTGCCGTAACCGCTTGGATTACCGCTCTTAACGGTCTTGGCGAGATGGAGGCTACCACGGCAGGTGTGCTTAACGCATTAAAGCCTGATTCCTGGATGCCTATTCTGGCGGTTATCGGTATCTGCTTGCTTATGTTCTCCAAGCGTGGCAGAAAAAAGGACATAGGCGCTATTCTTCTTGGCTTTGCCGTGCTTATGGTCGGTATGAGCATGATGAGTGACTCGGTAAGCACTTTGAAGGACAACGAATCCTTCAAGCAGATTCTACTTATGTTTGAAAATCCGATTCTCGGCGTGCTTGCAGGTCTTGTGCTGACTGCGATAGTTCAGTCCTCCTCCGCTTCTGTCGGTATTCTTCAGTCGCTTACGGTCACGGGTGCTATAACCTATGCGACAGCAATTCCTATTGTTATGGGACAAAACATCGGTACCTGCGTTACCGCGCTTCTGTCATCAATAGGCGCTAACAAAAACGGTAAGCGCGCAGCCCTTGTCCATCTGTACTTTAACATTATAGGCGTTGTGGTTGTGCTTTTGCTTTACTATTTATTTGACTTCTTCTTCAAATTTGGCCTTAGCAACATTGCTATTGACATGTGGGGCGTTGCAATTGTTCATACCCTATTTAAGATAATTTGCGTTGCCCTGATATCCCCCTTCTACAAACTCCTTGCAAAACTTGCCATTCTTACGATTAAGGACAACAAGGATGATCAGGAAACCACCAATCTTCTCGACGAGCGTCTTCTTGAAACTCCTACTATCGCAGTAGAGCGTGCCACTCAGGTTGCTTATACTATGGCAGAACTGTCGGGCAAGGCTCTGCTTGATTCCGTATCCCTATTTATCGAATACGATGCAAAGGTGGCGGATGCGGTTCGAGACTTGGAGGCAAAGGTGGATATGCTCGAGGACTCTCTCGGTGCATATCTTGTCAAGGCTTCTGCCTGCGAACTTGACAGGCGTGACTCAGAGCAGGTGACCAAACTGCTTCATATCATAGGCGACTACGAGCGCATCTCCGACCATGCGGTAAATATAGTTGAGTCGGCAGAAGAACTTAGGGAAAAGAAGATAGTATTCTCCACCGAGGCTCAGCATGAGTTGGCGGTGCTTCGTGAGGCGGTAATCGAGATAGTAAAAATGACTCGTACCGCATTTGTCGAAAACGACCTTGAAATGGCACAGGATATTGAGCCTCTTGAACAGGTGGTTGACGACCTTCGTGACAGGATAAGGCTTAATCACATTCTTCGTCTTCAAAAGAGCGAATGTACCATTGAGCACGGCTTTGTGCTTTCCGACCTGCTTACCAACTTCGAGCGTGTGGCAGACCATTGTTCTAATATCGGTGGATGCGTAATTGAAATTTCTACCTTTGATTCGCTTGAAATGCACAAGTATCTGGCAGAAATCAAGAAGGGTAGCGAAAACTTCGAGCAGAAGTATCAGGCATTCTCGTCAAGATATAGCCTTTGATATTAACGGATTATAAGAGATTTTAACATAATATTGTCACTGCATTGTGGCTGTGAGAGCAATCTGACTTTGGTCGGTTGCTCTCTTTTTTATTTGGTTTTTGGGCGGTTTTGGAGTAAATTTAGCATTTATTTCTAAAATTAATGGCAAAAGGTTTATTCATTAATGTGAGAAAAGAGCATTCCTTTTATAAAGTGGCGAAAAGACACGAGAAGAATATACTGAATTTAGAGTAAAGGTCTTTGGATGTGAGAATTTTTCACGGCAAATAAATGGGGGCAAGGGGTCGGGGATAACTCGATAGATAATATATAGTTATCTCTGGGAGCGGCTTAATAGCGAGGCTATATAGCCAAACGGGGACGGAGCAACGTGAAAAACACAGACAGAGAATAAACAAGTACAAAGGACACCTTAAAAATAGGGATTGATAATATGAAAGAAAGAGCAGAACTTAACCAAGAGGAAATAGAACAAAAAACAAAGTTATTAGGACTTAGCGAAATAATAGTTGGAGAAGAGGCGGTGGTGGACTCGCTTTGCTTCCCGACGAAAGATAAGGTACGACTTGTAGAGTTAGGTTTTTATCCGGGGGCTGTTGTAAAGGTTGTGCACGAGAGCGTAAACCACGATCCCCGTGCATACATCTCGCTCGGTGCTATGATCGCAATCAGACAAAGGGACGCAAAAAGGATAAAAGTACGATTACTCGAGGAGTAGGTAATGAGCGAACATAAAGAAGTGCGGGTGGCACTTGTCGGAAATCCCAATGTGGGTAAAAGCAGTATTTTTAATCTTTTGACAGGGTTAAATCAACATACGGGAAATTGGGCGGGAAAGACGGTGGAACTGGCCGAGGGTGAATATACTTTTGGCGGGAGAAAATACAGGCTTATCGACCTACCCGGGACATATTCACTTCTTGCTCATTCAGGGGAGGAAAGGGTGAGCGCGGACAGTATTCTCGCCGGCGAAACAGATGTAGTAGTGGTGCTTGTAGATGCCACGTGTCTGGCTCGTGGAATGGGACTCGTCCTTTCGGTAATGGCAGTGTCGGGGAGTGTGGTGTTATGCGTTAATCTTATTGACGAGGCGGAGCGACGAGGTATAGAGATAGATAGAGAATCCCTCGCCTCGTCTTTGGGTGTTGAGGTGGTTCTTACCTCCTCTCGCCGACCGGCTTCTATAAAGGAACTTTGTGCGGCGGTAGAACGCACCGCTTCGGCAGAGGGCGGCGGGCGTGTCAAGAAAGAACTGCAAAGTGTCTTGGATGAGTGCAAACAAGTGTTGACAAATGGCGAGGGGGATAACGACCTATCGAGGCGGGTTATGGAACTTGCCGGGGAGATAGCCGAAAGGGCAACGAGGGGAAAAAGCGAAAGGCGTATAGGATTTTTTGACAGGCTAACTATGGGTAAATATGCAGCGTATCCCGTTATGTTTGTTGCTCTGCTTTTTATTATTTGGTTGACCGTGTTTTTTGCTGCATATCCCTCGGGGTGGCTATCCTCGGCATTTGATTTTTTAGGTGGGCATCTTTACTCGTTTCTCGTACTTATTGGTGTGTCGGCGCCCATCGTTTCCTTTATAGTTGATGGGGTATATGCTATCCTTGCCGAGGTAGTGGCGGTTATGCTACCACCTATGGCGATATTCTTTCCTCTCTTTACACTTCTTGAGGACGTGGGGCTTTTGCCGAGGTTTGCCTATAACCTTGACCGACCGCTTGCCTCGGTTGGCGCTTCGGGAAAACAGGCGCTTTGTATGTGTATGTGCCTCGGTTGTAACGCCGCAGGGGCTGTTGGGTGTCGAATTATCGACTCGGAAAGGGAGAGGCGTATTGCTCTTTTAACCTCACCTCTTATTCCCTGTAACGGTAAATTCCCGACTATAATACTTATAAGCGGACTCTTTGCCTTGGGGGGAGGAATTATTTCCTCTTTGTTTGGTGCTTTGGCTCTTGGTGGCGCTATTTTACTCGGCTTTCTTGCCGCATTTCTTGCAAGTTTTCTTCTCTCTCGATTTTTGCACGGCGAGTCTTCCTTTTTCTCGCTGGAACTTCCGCCGTTTCGCTCGCCTGACCTCGGGAGAATATTGGTTCGTTCTTTCATAGATCGCACCCTCTCGGTTTTATGGCGTGCCGTGGTGGTTGCCATTCCCGCAGGAGCGGTGTTATGGTTGCTTTTGCACATTCCTCTGGGGGAGGGCAGTGTTTTTACATTTTTCTGCGACTTTCTTGATCCTGTCGGTAGGTTTATCGGGCTTGATGGTGTTCTTCTTGGTGCATTTATACTCGGTCTGCCCGCTAATGAGATAGTAATTCCAATAGCCTTGGTAGGTTATCTTGGCGTTGGAGTTGGCGAGGCTCTCGCTTTTGCCAATGTTGAGGCGGTTTTGGTTGGGGCAGGTTGGACTCCTTGTACGGCGCTATGCTGCTTGTTCTTCGCCCTGTTCCATTGGCCCTGCTCGACTACTTTAATTACTATTTATAAGGAGAGCCGTTCGGTACGCTCGGTGCTTTTATCGGCGTTCATTCCTACGTTTATAGGTGTTTTGCTTTGCCTGATTACAAGGTTTATTTTTGCCCTCTTAGTTTGTTGATGCTTCAAATTATTTTGCCATTGCTTCTATGTTTTTCCACTAATTCCATCAAATAATTTTTATATACCCTTTTATATAAAATACCTCTTGACAAAAGCGGTCGTGTATGCTAAAATCTTTACAAAGACGAGGACGGAGAGGAATTTGCCCCGACAAATGCAGAGAGTCGCCTGGTGGTGCGAGGGCGATATTGAACAGGCTCTATTCTATGGCTCCCGAGTTGGTCGTTCGATATGTAGGGCGACACGCAGAAGTGCGTTATAACTTATGGCTATTGCCGAAAGTGGCATCTTTTGATGCAAGTTGAGTGGTACCGCGGTTGATTATGTCACCCGTCTCAATTTATGGGATGGGTGGCTTTTTGTTTTTATAAAAACTAAAATGGAGGGAATAAAAATGTCCGAAAACAACGAGAGAAAATTCAGTATAGAAACCACCTGCGTACAGGGTGGATATTCGCCCGCTTCGGGTGAGCCGAGGCAGATACCTATTATCCAGTCCACGACCTTTAAGTATTCTACAAGCGAGGATATGGGAAAACTCTTTGACCTTGAGGCGTCGGGCTATTTCTACTCCCGTCTTCAAAACCCGACCTGCGACACAGTCGCTGCACGCATTTGTGCCTTGGAGGGAGGAAGTGCTGCAATGCTCACCTCCTCTGGACAGGCGGCAAACTTTTTCGCCATTTTTAATATTGCCTCGGCGGGCGACCATATCATATCCTCCTCGGCGATATACGGTGGCTCTTACAATCTCTTTGCCGTGACAATGAAGAGAATGGGAATAGAGTTTACTTTCGTTTCCCCCGATGCTACCACCGAGGAACTTGAGGCGGCTTTTCGCCCTGAAACCAAGGCGGTATTTGGCGAAACTATTGCAAATCCTGCGCTCAATGTACTTGATATAGAAAGATTTGCCGCCGTTGCGCACGCTCACGGTGTACCGCTTATCGTGGACAATACCTTTGCCACGCCTATAAATTGCCGTCCCTTTGAATGGGGCGCCGATATTGTAACCCACTCTACCACAAAGTATATGGACGGTCACGGCACGGCAGTCGGTGGTTGTATAGTAGATTCGGGCAAATTTGACTGGCGCAAGTCTGCCGACAAATTTCCCGGACTTTGCACGCCTGACGAGAGTTATCACGGTGTCACCTATGTAGAGAGGTTTGGTTTAGAGGGCGCTTTTATAACCAAGGCTACGGCTCAACTTATGCGTGACTTTGGTTGTACTCAATCGCCCCAGAGCGCTTTCCTTCTTGGACTTGGTCTTGAGACTTTGCACGTGAGAATGGAGCGCCATTGTGAAAACGGTTTGGCAGTTGCTCGCTTCCTTGAGAGTCACCCCAATGTAGCCTGGGTTAGATACCCCGGCCTTGAGAGTGATAAATACTACGAGTTGGCAAAGAAGTATATGCCCAAGGGAACTTGTGGAGTTATCAGTTTTGGTGTTAAGGGTGGCCGCCCTGCCGCAGAGAGATTTATGAAGAATCTCAAACTCGGCGCAATAGAGACCCACGTTGCCGATGCCCGTACCTGTTGTTTGC
Organism: Eubacteriales bacterium; assembly: GCA_045605175.1. GTDB lineage: Bacteria > Bacillota > Clostridia > Oscillospirales > CAG-272 > UBA1740. The sequence continues at coordinate 20,936 of JAZUPL010000112.1, forward strand.
ACCCCGCCTCTGCTACTCACAGGCAGATGAACGACGAGGAACTTGCCGCAGCAGGAGTTGGAGCAGACCTTATCCGTTATTCTTGTGGAATAGAAAACAAGGATGATCTTATTGCCGACCTTCGTGCGGCTCTTGAGAGCATCGACTGATTAGGAGTAAAATATGCCGATAAAGATACCTAACGAATTGCCCGCAGTAAAGGTGCTCGAAAATGAAAATATTTTCGTAATGACCGAAACCCGAGCCATCTCTCAGGATATCCGTCCGCTTAAAATTTTAATTCTCAACCTTATGCCGACCAAGATAGATACTGAAACCCAACTTTCGCGTCTGCTCGGCAACACACCTCTTCAGGTGGAGATAGAACTTATTCACACCTCAACACACAAGTCGAAAAACACCTCCGAAGAGCACCTTCTCTCTTTCTATAAGGAATTCTCCGATGTTCGTGACTCTTACTATGACGGCATGATTATAACCGGTGCGCCTGTTGAGAAAATGGAGTTTGAAGAGGTGGAATACTGGGACGAACTTGCAGAGATAATGGAGTGGAGTAAAACCCACGTACATAGCACTCTTCATATCTGTTGGGGAGCGCAGGCAGGACTTTATTATCACTTCGGGATTAAAAAACATATGATGGAGGAAAAACTCTCGGGTGTTTATCCTCACAGGGTGGAATATAAGAGATCTATACTCTTCCGCGGCTTTGACGAGGAGTTTTACGTACCCCATTCAAGATATACTACCGTACTTCGTGAGGATATAGAAAAGGTGGAAAATTTGAGAATACTCGCTTCCTCCGAGCGTGCGGGAATTTATGCTGTTATAACTCCAAAGGGCAAGCAAGTTTTCCTGACAGGGCATTCTGAGTATGATGTTGACACGCTTGAGAGGGAATATCTGAGGGACAAAAACCTTGGAATATGCCCGAGGGTGCCAGAGAATTACTACCCTGGGGATGATGACACGAAGCGACCGATATTGACATGGCGTGCCCACGCAACACTGCTTTTTACTAATTGGCTAAATTATTTTGTATATCAAACCACTCCCTATGACATAATGAAGATAAGGGACGGCGAGTGATTTTTAGCCCATTGTTCTGTTTATCTAAAAAACAATTTAATCGCTTTTATAGGCGTTAAAAATATAGGAAAAGAAAGGATAAAAAATGAAAAAGATTATCTGCAAGGTAGAGTACGACACCGAAAATGCTACCGTAGTGAAGAAGATTACCGAGGGATGTTTTGGTGACTCTGCCGGATATGAGGAAACTCTATATGTAACTTCCGACGGCAAGTACTTCCTTTACACGGCGGGTGGCGAGGAGTCCAAATACCCCACCGAGGGCATTAAGAGAATGTCTAAGGCTGCCGCCGAAAAGTGGCTTAGCGAGAACTAAAAATTAACCCGCCCCAGGGCCTGTTGTTGTAAGAGCCGTGGGGCGATTTCTATAAGTAATCAAAAGTTGTCATTTTGAATTTAAGAAGTTTTATGTGTTTTTATCAACACCTTATTTGTTGGAAGCAGGGCTTTCGTTATACGAACTGTCCTCGGATTTTTCATTCTTGCCGAAATCAAGTTGCGAAAGTATTACTGCAAAAAGCACCAAGGCACAACCAAAATACTCGCGCGGTGTGAGAGTTTGACCGAGTATAAGTGCGGTGCCAATAACGGCAAATACCGATTCGAGCGATAGAATTATAGAGGCAACCGTGGGATTGACATTTTTCTGTCCAATAATTTGCAGAGTGTAGGCTACGCCGCTTGACATAATGCCAAGGTAGATAAGCGAGCCGAGGTGGGGATATATACCAGAGGTGTCAAGAGGGGTTTCAAAAACAAGCGAGAGAATTAGGTTTATCAATGCACAGGTTAAAAACTGTATTGCCGACATTCTGATTCCGTCGCACTTCGGTGAATAGTAGTCTATGGCGAGTATATGTATAGGGAAAATCATAGCACCACCCATAACTGCAAGGTCAGAGGGGGCGATAGTAAGTTGTTCAGTAATACATAGAAGAAAGAAGCCTATGGTTGCAATTATTATACTTATCCAAATATGCAGTCGCGTTTTCTTTTTTAGTATAATGGAATAAATAGGTACTAAAACAACATACAGGGCGGTTATAAATCCCGCCTTTCCACCGTCTGTGCCCAAACTAATTCCAATCTGTTGCAAAGCAGAGGCTACGGCAAGGACGACGCCGGTTATTGCCCCACCTACAAGTTCCTCGCACTTAAAGTCGATGCCATTTTTAGATATGAGCTTGCGCCCGTTTTTTGTGAGAAAATCTGACACGGGTATGACCATTAGCAGAAAAACGAAAGCAAATATACTGCGTATAAAGCCGAGGGCAAAGGACGGGACGGCGCTCGCTGCATCCTGCGCCACAAAGGCAAAACCCCATATCATAGCCGCCAAAAGAAGCAACGTGGGGCGAAGTAAATTTTTAAGCGACATTATCTATCTCCTTTTTTCTTATGAGTATTTTAGCACTTGCAGGTCGGCTTGTCAATACTATACTTTGATTTTTTATTTATTCCGTTGTTCTCCCAAAATAGGAATAATAAATTACAAAAACTTGCAAAATTCTATTGATATTATTCCTAAAATGTGCTATAATGTACATTGTAAGATTGTGACAAACTTAGGAGGATGCCCTGATGGAATATATTAAGGTATCAAAAGCTGCCGAAAAATGGGGAATTTCCGCGCGTCGCGTTCGTGTTTTGTGCGCAGAAGGGAAGATTGACGGGGTTATTCGTAAAGGAAATCTCTATATGATCCCTGCTACCGCACCAAAGCCTATGGACGGACGAAAAGGCAGAACGGGGCTTTTGCTCGATATCGAGAAGAAGCGTGATTTGCTTTCTACAAAGCGCCCATTGACACAGGGGGAGTTGGAAAGACTTAGAGAAGAGTTTATGATTGACTTCACATATAACTCTAACGCCATTGAGGGAAATACCCTCACTTTGAAAGAAACCGCATTGGCTCTTAAAGGTATGACCGTTGACCAAAAGCCGCTCAAAGACCATCTGGAAGCCGTAGGGCACCGTGATGCGTTTCTCTATGTGCAGGAGATTGCAAAAAACCAGGTCGAGCTTTCGGAATACGTTATCAAGAATATTCACTCTCTTGTCTTGATGAATCGTCCTGAGGATAAGGGACAGTATCGTCGTATTCCCGTGCGCATTATGGGCGCATATACCGAGCCTGTGGAGCCCTATATGATTGAGCCTAAGATGAGCGAATTGCTCGCCGCCAACGAAGGACGTAAAACCCAAATGACGACGGTTGAGCGTATTGCTCGATTCCATCTTGAATTTGAGGGTATTCACCCCTTCATCGACGGGAATGGAAGAACGGGACGTTTGATTCTCAATCTTGAACTCATTCGCAACGGTTTTCCGCCCATCAACGTAAAGTTTACAGACCGCAAGCGTTACTATGATGCTTTTGATGCCTTTTACCGCGACGGCGATGCAGGTGCGATGATAGACTTGATTGCAGAGTACGTGGACGAAAGACTTGATGAGTATTTGTATATATTAGGAGAATATTATAATCAAACGGAACATAAAAACATTTTTCAATGAGAATAGTATAACGCTTAGAGCAAGGACAAAGGGGGGCTTATGAATATCGAAAGAAATGATATATACGAGCGCGCTATGTTGGCGCTGCACTCGGTATATGGAGATAATGCTCGCTTTCGCGAGGGGCAGTATGAGGCGATAGAGGCAACCCTTACCAAAAAAAGAACACTCGTTGTGCAGAGGACGGGGTGGGGAAAGAGTCTTGTCTATTTTATCTGCGCCAAACTTATCCGAGAAGACTCGGGAGGTGTAGCCCTCGTTGTTAGCCCGCTTCTTTCACTAATGGACAACCAGATGTCGGCGGCGGTGGCTATGGGGCTTCGGTGCGAAATGCTAAACGGTTCAACCAAGGACAGACGCGTGGAAATACTTTCTAAAATGGAGATGGGAGAGGTTGACCTGGTGCTTGTAACCCCGGAAACCCTTTTTGCCGAGGGGGTGTTTGAGAGGATAACCGGCAAAATCAAAATAGGGCTTTTTGTGGTAGATGAGGCTCATTGTATCTCGGACTGGGGACACGATTTCCGTATGGAGTATTCTCGCCTGTCGATGGTTGTCAGGGGGTTGCCCTCATCTGTACCAGTGCTTGCAACAACCGCGACGGCAAACGATAGGGTTGTCTGCGATTTGGAGCGACAACTTGGCACGGGGGTGTATGTATCCCGTGGACCTCTTTCCCGCGACTCGCTCTATATTCAGGTCTTGAATATGACCGACAAGGTTAGTCGTTATGCTTGGATACTGGAAAATGTGCCGAAATTCACGGGCTCGGGGATAATATACTGCCTAACTCGTGCCGATTGTGAGCATCTTTCTGACTTCCTGCGTCAAAATGGTATAGATGCCGAGGCGTACTATTCAAGAATGGGCAAAGAGGATGAAAACAGAGAAACTCTTGAGAGATTTTATAACGACGAGATAAAGGTCCTTGTTGCCACCGTAAAACTGGGAATGGGGTACGACAAGGGAAACATAGCCTTTATAATACACTACCAGTCACCAGCCAACATAGTTTCCTACTATCAACAGATAGGTAGGGCGGGCAGAAATATACCGAGAGCCAACATTTTCTTAATGTCGGGCAAAGAGGACGAGGACATCGTAAACCACTTTATTGATACAGCATTCCCCACAAAAGAGGAGAGCGAGGGGGTAATACACCTATTAAAAGAAGAAGGAGATTTGTCGCTCTATCAACTTTACGCAAGACTAAATTTGCGTTTTGACAGGGTTTCAAAGGCTATCGAGTTTCTTCTTCAAGGAGGTTATATAGAGAAGAGCGGTCGGTATTATACACTTACCTCCTCCCCCTTTATATATAATTCGGAATACTATGGTGCAATCACCGAGATTCGCAGGTCTGAATGGCGACAGATGCGTATGCTTTCAAAAGAGAGCGGTTGTTATCTTCGGTTTATCGTTTCCTCGCTTGATGACGGGGAGGCGCGGAACTGCGGTCATTGTGCAAACTGCTCGGGCAAGGAGTTTGGCGAGGAGGTTTCTCTCTCTTCACTTGAGTCGGCAAGCAATTATATAAACGCAAGCATCCTTACTATCGAGCCGAGGAAAAAGTGGTCGCTGTATAGATTCGAGGGTGATATTGGGGCAAAGAAAATAGAGGGCACAGCCCTTCGTGGAATATCGCTTTCCCGTTTTGGTGACCCCGGATACGGAAGAATGGTTAAGGATTCGATAGACGCAGGGTACAGATTCCCCTCGGTGTTAATAGGTAGGGCGTGTGAGTTGCTCCTGCCAATTATAAAGGAAGAGGGGATAACCCATCTGTGTGCAGTACCGCCTATTGAGGGCGATAGGATAGAACTTTTTGCAAAGGAACTTGCGTCAGCCCTTAAAATTGAGTATTTTTCGCCACTAAAAAGGACGGGTAGAGTGCCACAAGTGGCTATGGCAAACGGTGTGCTTAAATGTAAAAACGCCTATGAGTCGCTATCCTTGGCGCAGGACAAAGTGCCACAGGGAGTGTTGCTCATCGACGAACTTGCGGACTCTCGTTGGACGCTTACCGTCGCAGCCCACCTGCTCTCGGTCGGAGGTGCAGAGCGTGTATTTCCGTTTACTCTTGCTATGATGTCACCCAACCAGGGAACAGAGGAATAAAAAGAGCAAAAAAAATATGAAAAATTTTCAAAAAAGGGTGTACAACAGAAAATTTTTATGCTAAAATATATCCGTTCAAAAATAATTTATAGTGTCTATGCACGAGGAGGACGACATGAAATTAGTTTACACAGGTAAAACCAAGGACGTTTATGCATTGGAGAACGGCAATGTTCTTCTCAAGTTCAAGGATGATTGCACCGGCAAAGACGGTGTGTTTGATCCCGGCGAGAACAGCGTAGGCCTCACTATCGAGGGTATTGGAAGAGCAAATCTTGAAACCTCGGTTTATTACTTTGAAATGCTCAAAGCAGCGGGTATTAAGACTCACTATGTAAGTGCAAATCTTGAGGATGCTACTATGGAGGTTCTTCCTGCGGAGTGCTTCGGCAAGGAACTTGGCGGTGGCGGTCTTGAGGTTATCTGTCGTCTTGTTGCAACCGGTAGTTTTATTCGTAGATACGGTGAGTATATAAAGGACGGCACACCTCTTGAGGGGGGATATGTTGAGTGCACCTTCAAGAATGACGAAAAGGGCGATCCCCTTGTAACCGGTGAAGGCCTTGTAGCACTTAAGGTTATGACTCGTGAAATGTTCGAGAGCCTCAAGGCGCAGACTCTTGCTATAACCAAGATAGTTGCCGACGACCTTAAGACTATCGGGCTTGACCTTTGGGATATTAAGTTTGAGTTTGGCTACAACAACGGCGAGGTTGTGCTTATCGACGAGATAGCATCGGGCAATATGCGTGTTTACAAGGACGGCGTTATTGTTAACCCCGTAGAACTTACCAGACTTATCAACAACAGATAATTTATAGAGGGCAGGCACAGACGCCTGCCTTTCTACTATTTTCTTTACACGGGTATAGGGTAAAGCCGTTTTCTTTTTGGCAATACTCCATAGGTGGAGCAAGGATATAGTGACGGTAAAACAAAAAAACGAAAGCGTTGGGGACGCCAAAGCGAGTTTTGGAAAAAAGGAGGAAAAATGCCATACAACAGATTCAGCGCCTATCTCAGAGAAAAATATAAAGGAAAAGTGCGCAAAATATGTATAGACGGTGGCTTTTCCTGCCCCAACCGAGATGGTATTTGTGGTGTGGGCGGTTGCATATTTTGTGGCGAGCGAGGTGCTGGTGAGCATATCGATAGTACACTATCTATCAGGGAGCAGGTCGTAGAGGGGCTTAACCGCTTAAAACCCGACGAGGGGGCAATTGCCTATTTTCAAAACTTCACCAATACTTATGCAAGTGTTGAGGTCTTGAAAGAGAGATATGATGCAGCATTGATAGACTCTCGAATTGTGGCACTTGCGATAGGCACTCGTCCTGATTGTATAAGCGAGGAAGTGGCAGATCTGCTTTCAGAATATCAAAACAGAGTGGACGTTTGGGTGGAACTTGGACTTCAAACTGCATCCGACAAGACTGCCATGAAGATAAACAGAGGATACCCGACCTCCCGATTTGTTGAGGCGGTGGAACTTCTATCTTCGAGAGGGATCCCCGTCGTTGCGCATATGATAATAGGTCTGCCGGACGAGGGAAGGGCGGACGTAATGCACACCGTGGATATTCTAAACTCTGTACCTATATGGGGTGTAAAGATACACTCGCTATATGTTATGAGGGGGACACGCCTATGCGAGATGTACGAAAAAGGTGGTTTCCATGTTCAAACAGAGGAGGAATACATATCCCTTGCCGCTTTGACCGTTGCCAGTCTTCGCCCTGATATAGTAATACACCGTCTGACAGGTGACTGCCCAGAAGGGATGCTCGTTGCCCCAAAGTGGGGTTTGACAAAGAGCGAGATTATAGATCAAGTGGTAAAAAAACTAAAGACGGAGGGGCTCAGACAAGGCTCGCTCTATTTGAAAGAAAAAGCTTAAATAAGAGGGTTATTGTTTTATTATAATTCGGCATAACCAATACAAAAAAATAACACGCCTACCCACATAGTTGGGATAGGCGTGTTTTTGTATAAATAATTATTTGTAGCATCTATCAAGGTGCAACGGGTTGACTTTCCATATATGCCGAGTAGTAGTAAAGAATAGCGTCGGCAACATCGCGATCGGTAATTTCCTCTTTGTCAGAATAGTTCTCGGCTATGTAGTTTGTCATTTCCGAGATGATTTCCTCATCGAGGGTTATTCCGTTTTCTTTCAGGGTGTCATCAAGATTTTCGCCAAGTGCTTCCTTGTATTCTTCTTCGGTTTCGTAATCCTCCTTGTTGGTTTTAAGGACATCATTTACACCGTCTTTTACATTGTTATAGATTTCTGTTGCATCTTCTCCAAGGTCAACCGACTGGGAAAGTGCTGCTACTGAAATTTTTGCAAAGGTGTCTAAAAGAACAACCATTCTCGGATTTTTTTCAAGTTCGTCTATAATAAGATCGATAACTATCTCACCGCTATCGGTTTCTATTAACATCTTATTAAGAATTCCGTCGCTCGTACCCTCTACCATTTCTTGAAGCAAGTGATGTTCTCCCATAATTAGATAGATGTTAACAAGAGTCTTAAGGTCGCCCTCCAGATTGTCCTTGCTACTTGTTTTTAGCGTTAAAAACATATCATAAATCAGGGACTTGTAAGGCTCCTCGGCGGGAATGACTATCGCACCGCCATCAAGGGCGTTTGCCAAACTGCGTAAAAGGCCTGAAATAGTTGTTGCGGTAAAATGCTGTTGCCCAATATCTTCGGTTACGCGTATAAGATGCTCACTCCAAGGAGCGGGGTTATATATATCTATGTCGGCGAGTGCTATGCCGTCCACATAGATGAGGAACATCTCCTTTGCCTCCTCACCCATATCCACCGTGTAGTCGTTGATAGTTGCGGTGGTAAGACCTGTGAACATCGCCTCTCCGCCTAAAGAATTTATTAGTTGGAGCATCGGGTTGTTAAGTGTACTGTCAAGATAGGTGGCATAAATATCCTCCACCTGCTCCTTTGTGTAGTCGGGGGCGTCCGACTGTTGTACGGCGAGTCTTGCTTCGCTCGCCAGTTGGGTAAATCCGGCAATAGGGATAAGCAGAGCAAGAGATATAACCACGCCCTGCACAACACCAACCAACGCACCGCCAATGGTGGAGAGAAAACCTTTTTTGTAACTTATCATACCGCACATAAGCGAGATTAACCAGTAGATAAGAATACTAACCAATTTCAGTGCGTAAAAGGATGTCGCAAAAAGGACAGGGGTGATAAATAGACATATAACAAGAGAAAGAAGGTTTTGAACCGTTTCTGTATCAAAGCAGTTTAGGATGTCTTGGATTTCTTCGGGAATGACTATTGTAAACCCAGGGACAAAACCGCCCACCCAATCACTAAATGCACTGATAGCTTCGCTTAGCGTTTTTCCTTCAAAGAAGGTGGCGATCAGGCCGCTTAAACTTGAGGCGATGATGTATGCGGCAACAAGCGAAACAACTACCGTGATAAGTCGAATAATAGTCTTGCCAAACCCACGGCTTAAACCAAAAACAATGCCGCCGATGATGGCAACACCCATAATTATATAGATGGAGAGAGAAATGTACGCACTAATATCTCCCGCCGCAGCACTGGTAGCGGTGTTTTGCACATCGGTTATAATGTTGTTCGTCGTTTCCATATTTTCTCCTTTCGTGAAGGTGTTTCTTTTTTATAATTTTACTACATTTTTACTATATTGTCAATAACTAAAGACAAATGCATAATTATAACTTTTTTCCAATTTTATATATGTATTACATTCGTCAATAAAAATCACTAAAAGCAATTTCCAAAAAGGCTTTATGCTTTGAGTAGATGATTTTTGGCATTTTCTCGTACCGCTCGAAAAACTTAAAATGAAGTCATTTGTAAAAAATGCACAAAAAAAGGATGTCCGAAATCCAACACCCACAAGATAAATTCTATCATAGTTTCTATCTCTTGTCAATAGAAATGACAAAATTCCCCTCTTTAGGGATAAAAAATTAACCGTTTGGTAATAACTCACAAAAATCAATGTAAAAATTCAAAAAAAGTATTTACAACGCACAACAAATATGCTATAATAAAGATGCGAACGGGGAACTGCCCCGCTCGAGTGGAAGTTCCAAGTGTTTCGCAAATTCCACAGAAAGGTCGCCCGATAGGGCGAACAGGTTACAGTATGAAGATTAGTATTCACGGGAAACAGATGACTGTTCGGGAGAGTCTTAAGGTCGCTGTTGAAAAGAAACTTGCCAAGTTTGACAAGTTCTTCGGCGAGGATACGGAGGCGTTCGTCACCTGCCGTACTCGCAAGGGGGTAAAGATAATCGAAATTACTGTAAATTACGGCGGAGCAACCTTCCGCTGTGAAGAGGAAAGCGACACCTTCCTAAGCGCACTTGACAGATCTATCGAGGGGCTTGAAAGACAGATAAGAAAGAACAAAACAAGACTCGAAAAGAGAATGAAGAGTGGCGCATTCGTCATCCAAGAAGAGGATGATGACGAATATATGGAAGAGGGCGAATTTGAGATTCGTGTCAAGACCTTCTCGATGCGACCGATGACGGTTGAAGAGGCAATTTTACAGATGAATCTGTTAGGGCACGCATTCTTCGTGTTTACCGATGCCGACACCGAACTTATCTCGGTTGTTTACAAGAGAAAGGCGGGAAGTTACGGACTCATAATGCCCGAAACCTAACAAAAACTATGCACCGGGGATGAAGCCTCGGAGAAAGGTAGGAAAAGCCGATGTTCTGACATAAACTAACACCAAAAAATATTGGTGTATGTAAATCAAAGAATTTAGGTTAATCCCCAAATTATATAGAAAACACACATTGATATGAGGGCGGACCAATGTACTATTAAGTTTTAACTAAAGTGCCGACACCACAAAGGCAGGTGCCAAAAGGTATAGGCAAAAAACAACCCCCCGGGGAGGTATAAACTATGACTACCAAAAGGGCGTATTTTTGTACAGAAGGAAAAGGAACTATGGTCCTAAAATAAATTAAACGGTGGCACAGGGTAGCCACCTGAAAGGGATAAGCTTTATTAAGGCGTGAGGCACGACGGAAGCAAAACACCGGGGCCCCGACAGGAATTGTTTCGGCAACCGAGGTGGTATGCGACGGTGACCGTTCACGGAAGAGGTCAAAAGGAAAAAAGGCGCAAGCCGTGATTTATGGTATAGTCCAATGAACAACTAAATAAGAGGTATCCGTGTTGAATTATATCAAGACTGATGACCAAAAAAGCAAACAAAACATTACAATTGAATATTAAGTGAAATAGACCTGATACAGGTCTTGGATGGCGGCCGATTATCCGCCGAAATATAAAACCTTTCGATTAGTATAAAGAGGGGCACGTCGCGTGTGTGGCGTGCCTTTTTCATTTGCCGGGCGATTTTTGGGAATATCTCTTTTTCTTTTCTTCGGTCATCTAAAAACCTAAAAGGACATAGATATAATTTATATATTTGGTATTGACATCTATAAATATTTGTGCTAAAATATCCTTACTTAGTATAAAGTCTTTTTGGAGGATTACAAAATGAAAAGAATTAAGACTGTAGAAACCAAGAACATTTCTGCTACCGCAGTTACTGGTGGTTGTGGCGAGTGCCAGACCTCTTGCCAGTCTGCTTGCAAGACCTCTTGCGGTGTTGCAAATCAGCAGTGCGAAAACCGTAAGTAATATATCGGATTTTCGAAAAGGGTTGTTACCGAGCGTGACAACCCTTTATAAATGTAATAGGTTGATTGAAAGAGAGTTTAAGTAAAATGGTACATCAATATAAATTAAACGGATATAATATAGTTCTTGACACAGCAAGCGGCTCGGTGCATACGGTTGACGAGGTGGCTTATGACATTATTTCTATGTACGAGGGGCATTCGCGCGAGGAGATAGTTGCCGACATAATGGCGAGATACGGCCACTTTGAGGACGTAACAGAGCAGGATATAAACGAGTGCATCGACGACATTGAAGGTCTGATTGCGGCGGGCAAACTCTTTAGCGAGGACATATATGAGGGGCTTGCACGCGAGTACAAAAACAGTAGCAAGGTGGTAAAGGCACTCTGTCTGCACGTTGCTCACACCTGTAATCTTAACTGCTCCTACTGCTTTGCAAGCCAGGGCAAGTACCACGGCGATAGAGCGCTTATGAGTTTTGAGGTTGGAAAGGCGGCGTTCGATTTCCTTATTGCCAACTCGGGCACACGTAGAAACCTTGAGGTTGACTTCTTTGGTGGCGAGCCTCTTATGAATTGGGATGTTGTGAAAAGATTGGTTGCTTATGCAAGAAGCATTGAGGCGCAGCATAACAAAAACTTCCGTTTCACTCTCACCACAAACGGACTTCTTATCGATGACGATGTGATAGATTTCTGCAACAAAGAGATGAGCAACGTGGTGCTTAGCCTGGATGGACGTCGTGATGTTCACGATCACTTCCGTCGCACTTACGGTGGCGAGGGAAGTTATGACAAGGTTGTCCCCTTATTCCAAAAACTTGTAGAGTCCCGCGGTGGAAAGGGCTACTATGTTCGCGGAACATTTACGCACAACAACGTAGATTTTACCGAGGATCTTTTCCACATGGCAGACCTTGGATTTACCGAACTTAGTATGGAGCCTGTTGTTTGTCCGCCAACCGATCCTTATGCACTTACCGAAGAGGACCTTCCTACACTCTTCGAGCAGTATGAGATTTTGGCAAAAGAGATGCTTAAGAGAAAGAAAGAGGGCAGACCTTTTACATTTTATCATTATATGCTTGACCTCAAAAACGGACCTTGTATCTATAAGAGAATAACCGGTTGCGGTTCGGGAACAGAATATATGGCGGTCACCCCTTGGGGCGAGTTGTTCCCCTGCCATCAGTTTGTCGGCGACCCCAAGTATTCGCTTGGTAACATTTGGGACGGTGTAACTAACACCGTTGTTCAGGACGAGTTCCGCTCTTGCAATTCCTACTCGCGTCCCGAATGTCGTGATTGTTGGGCAAAACTGTATTGCTCGGGTGGTTGTGCTGCGAATGCCTATCACTCTACCGGAAGCATTGGCGGTGTATATGCCTACGGATGCGAACTGTTCAAAAAGAGAATTGAGTGCGCTGTAATGATGCAGGTTGCCGAGTCGGAAGAATGAAAAAAATAACTACACCCATATACGATTTCGTTAGCGAATACATAGACCGTGGATATACCCGCCTACATATGCCGGGTCATAAGGGTAGAGGACCTCTTGGTTGCGAAGAGAGGGATATAACCGAAATAGGCGGCGCAGACGTGCTTTATTCGCCAAGCGGAATTATACAAGAGAGCGAGGATAACGCATCCTTGTTGTTTGATACCCATCATACATATTACTCGACCGAAGGCTCATCGCTTGCTATTCGTGCTATGCTTATGGCGGCCTTGAAGGGGCGAAAAAGTGACACGCCCCCCCTCATTTTTGCCGCAAGGAATGCTCATAAATCCTTTTTATACTCGGTGGCACTTCTTGATATAGAGGTCGAGTGGCTATATCCCGAGGGTGAATGCTACTATCTTGGCGGAATATACACCAAAGACAGTGTCAGGGCGGCGCTTGAAGAAATGAAAGAACGCCCCTTTGCCGTATATCTGACCTCGCCCGACTATCTTGGCAATATAGCAGATGTGGAGGGAATAAGCGAGGTTTTAAGAGAGTATGATATCCCCCTGCTTGTGGATAATGCTCACGGAGCATATCTTGCCTTTTTGGATAATTCCTTGCATCCTGTGTCGCTCGGAGCCGCAATGTGTACCGATTCGGCACACAAGACGTTGCCGGTTTTGACAGGCGGTGCGTATCTTCATCTATCAAAAAAATGGCAGAAATACGCTCCTTATATTAGGGAGTCGTTTTCTATCTTTTCTTCGACGAGCCCCTCTTATCTAATTCTGCAATCATTAGACCTTTGCAACAAAACTCTCTCTATTGACTATCGTGAAAGGCTCTCGGAGTGTATCGGATATATCGAAGAGTTGAAAGCAGATCTTAAGAAAAACGGCACGCCCGCAGAGGACACCGAGCCGCTTAAAATCACCCTATGCGGTTCTGTTTTTGGGCGTACGGGGTATGAAATTTGCGACATTCTTCTGTCAAACGATATCGTTCCCGAGTTTGCTGACGAGTCCTATGTGGTTTTGATGATTTCTCCCTCCAACACACAAGAGGAGATAGAAAGGCTTGGGGAGGTGCTTCTCTCTATTCCTGTGTCGAAAAAAAACGAAGAAAAACACCTCGTGCTTCAAAAAGCGCAAAGAGTTCTTTCGGTACGGGAGGCACTGTTCTCGGCGGGCGAGTCTATCCCGACGGAAAGTGCGGTTGGTAGAATATGTCAAGACCCGTCGGTTTCCTGTCCACCTGCCGTGCCTATTGCGGTAAGCGGCGAGAGGATAAGCGAGGATATGACAGAATTGTTCCAAAAATACGGGATAGAATATATTAGCGTCATTAAAGAGTAACTCTTTTGGCAAACAATTTAGGGCATAAACATTAACTTGAAAGGTTGCTTTGCAATAAGTTCGGGGGTAAATGTGTTGATGGCCTCGTATTTTATACTTTTATCAAAATTGAACGAAAAAAGACCGAGGTCATCTCGGTCTTTTTATTATACAAAACTATCTAATCGTTTTAGTTTTTTTACCACTCTTTTTCTTTGGCTTCAATGCTTCTGCTATATGACTTGCCGCTTCCTCGCGCGCTTCGGCTCTGGTGGGCGCTGTTGCACAGGCAACCTTGCCTGCAAAGTGACATTCGATTCTGTATTCGACTTCGCCACCTCTTCCACGCACCTCGCCGAGGTCTTTGAAGGCGGGGGTTGCTATATGTTGCTTGGATGCGTAGGCTTTCAAAACTGTGATAGCACTCTCGGTGGGCTTTTTTGCAGAATCTGGCACAGAAGTGCCGACCTGTGTCGTTTTTTTCCTTCCTGCTGCTTGTTTGGGCTTGCCATTTTTGACAACAATTGTTTGCTTTACGCCCTCAGGGTGAGCGGAGGTTTTTGGTGCCCTTGCACTTTTTGGTTCGGGCTTCTTTTTGCCTGCTGATGGATTTTTAGGCTTGGTGGCGTTTGATTGTTGGGGCTTTTTAGTCGCCTCCATTGTTGGCTCTTTCTCCTTGTTGGGGGTTGGCGCGTTTTTTGTTTGGGTGGATTTGGCTTTTGGAGGATTTTTTCCCTCTGCTTGTTTTTTTGCTGCTGCCTTATTCTGCTCCTCGGCTATTAGTATCGCCAGAGCGGATTCCGCAGCACTTGCGTCCGCCAACTTTTGATTTTTGCCAATTCCTCTTGCCACAAGTCTTTCGCCTATATAGCATCCTCTGATATAGGTCTTTTTGTGGTCGGGGCCGTCTTCGCTTAAGGTTTTGTAGGTCGGGGCTGGAAGTCTTCGCTTTTTATCTGCGCACCACTCTTGCAGGGCATTCTTCGAGGACTGAATAGGTGGAGTTTTTGAAATGTACTCCCCCACGTCAAGCATCTTTTCTACCACACGCATTACTGTCGGTATGCTCATTCCACAGTCTATATATACCGCACCAATAATGCTCTCAAACAGATCTTCCATTACAGACGGCTCGTTTTCTATGCCTAACTTTGCATCTCCCTCTCCCATGTTCAGGTATTTGCCAAGTCCGAGCGCCATCGCTCTTGTGGATAGGTTCTTTTTATCCGAGAGTTTAGATTTGATATTAGAGAAATCCCCCTCGGTGAGGTCGGTTTTTATTCCGTGGACGTATCTCTCGGTGCACTGTCTTAGCATGAAGGATATTATTGCTACGCTAAGCACTCCGTCGCCAAAGAATTCTAAGACCTCGTTGGATTGCAATTTGACACCGTCTTTTGACTTATGCTCGTTGCAGTAACTCGTACGGGTAAAAGCCTGACGCAAGAGGCTCTTATCCTTGAATGTGTAGCCGATGATTTTCTCTATCTCGCCCACACTTTTGTCGAAATCTTGCATATTTTCCTCTTTCTTTGGAGGCTATCTGTTCTGCACAATTTCTAAAGTACGGAACAGATAACACCCAACAGTTTCTAATTCGATTATACACTATTTTCATTTTGATGTCAATAGAACTATCAACCTCATTGACGAAAAGCAAATACCTGTTGACAAAAGTTTTGTTTAGTGATATTATATATTAGTATAAATATGTAAAATTATAATTTTAGGGGGACGCATGAGAAACGATAATAATCGCGGTTTTGGCGTTATCTTTGAAACAGGTATAGATATTTTACTTAACTTTTTGGCGCTTATGATGGCATATTTGCTTGCCACACCAATTATAAAACCTACCGCTATTCTGCCCGATTCTCCCGTTTTGATGACGACGGTTTTTCTCGTGGTGGTCATTCAATCCTTGGTGTTTCTTGCCTTAAACGTTTATAAACCCATTCCGTTTATAAAGACTGGACAAGCACTTACCGCCATATTCAAGGTGAATATTGGCTACTATTTATTCGTCGAGTTTTTTGCGGCAATGATATTTGATACCGAGGACAAATATTTTGTTCTTTTGTGGATAGGCTTTTCTTTTATACTCTCCACCGCTATTCTCCTTTTCAAAAAGAGAATGATAATAAGGTTTATCAAGTTTTTCCGCCGAGGCAGTTTCAATCTGCGCCGCGCGATAATAGTGGGTGACAACACCTCTTCGGCACAGGAATTTTTGCGTCAACTTTCTGACGATACTGCAAGCCAGATGATGGTAATAGGCTACGTGGGTGACAAAATCTCGCTTGATGATGCCGCTTGTCCCAAACTTGGTGCATTTAAGGACCTGGCGACCATTCTTGACGAGCATAAGCCGACCGACGTTATTTTCGCCATTGACGCCTATGATAAACGTCATCTTATTCGCCTTGTAAACATCTGTGACGACCGATGCATAAAGGTCTATTTCCTTCCCGTAATATACGGATTCTTCAAGTCGGCAAAACAAATAGAGTCGATAGGCTCGCTTCCTATAATCAATGCACATTCAACCCCTCTTGACAACAGGTTCAATGCATTCTTGAAGAGGATTATCGATATAGTAGGCTCGCTTCTGCTTATCATTTTGACCTCGCCCATAATGCTGGCGACTGCTATTGGTGTCAAGATTTCCTCTCCCGGTCCTATTCTCTTTAAGCAGACGAGGGTGGGAAAAATGGGCAAGCCCTTTACTATGTATAAGTTTAGGTCGATGCGAGTAAACGTGGAGTCGGACGAATACTGGAGCAACGAGGAAGATACAAGAAAGACTAAATTCGGTGCATTTATACGCAAGACCTCTATTGACGAGTTACCCCAACTATTTAACGTGCTTTGGGGCAGCATGTCGCTGGTAGGCCCTCGACCTGAGATACCCCACTTTGTAGAGTATTTCAAGGATAGGATACCTCTTTATATGGTGAAACACTATGTAAAACCTGGTATGACCGGACTTGCACAAGTCCTTGGGCTTCGAGGTGATACTTCGATCGAGGACAGAATACACGCAGACATTGAATATATTGAAAACTGGTCGCTTGGCATGGACATAATGATTTTGTTAAAAACCCCCTTCAAGGCTATAAATAAGGCAGAGAAATACGTTGCCCCAACATCCGAGGAAGAGGGAGAGGGAGTAGAAGAAGTGGCTACACAGGAAGAAGCAATACAAGAGCAGGTAGTGAGTGAAGTCACGCCCGAAGAGGTTGCCTCTCTCGTTGACGAGGGGACAAAGGGCGGACTACGTATTCTCTACTGTGCCTCGGTTATGATTCATATAAATAACTTCCATCTTAAGTATATCGAGCGTCTTCGTGAGGAGGGGCATACTGTCAAGATAATGGCAAGAGGTGACGGTGCGGATTATAACGTTCCCTTTGAGAAAAAATTCTTCTCATCTGCCAACACTGCTTGTCGTGCAGAAATCAAGAAGATAATTGAGAGGGAAAAATTCGATGTTATTATTCTCAACACCTCTCTTGCTGCCTTTCATATCAGGTTTGCTCTTCCTAAAAAAGACAGACCGCGCGTTATTAATATAGTTCACGGATACCTCTTCTCGGAGAACACGGGATTTTTCAAGAGGACTATGCTCCTTATGGTGGAAAAACTCGTCGCCTCTCGTACAGATGACATCATAGTAATGAACGAAGATGACAGAAAAATCGCAGAAAAGCACAAACTATGTCTTGGAAAGGTTTACTATTCCCGCGGCATGGGTGCGTCGGTGCGAGAGATTATCTCCCAGCCCTCTGCTCTTCGTCGCGAACTGCTGTGTCAGGACAAGTATGTTCTTGCTTTTGTTGGCGAATTGTCAGCAAGGAAGAATCAGGCGTTTCTTATCAAAGCCCTTAACGACATTAAGGAGCGTATTCCAAACGCGGTGCTTTGGCTTGTTGGTGACGGCACGGAGAGGGAGAGCTTGGAGCGACTTGCCAGCGAGGTTGACCTATCCAGTTCGGTTATGTTCCTCGGTTCGAGGGTGGATGCCTGCGACCTTATGCGTGCCTGCGACTTATATGTGAGTGCGAGTATGATAGAGGGAATGCCCTTTAATATCATTGAGGCTATGGGATGTGGTAAAACCATACTTGCCTCCCAAGTAAAGGGACACACCGACCTTATCGACGAGGGCGTGACAGGATTTATGTTCAAATACGGCAACACCAAGGAGTTTGTACAAAAGGCTGTGGCTATACACAATGGCGAACTAAAGGTTGATTCTCGTGACGTAATTGACAGGTATTCTATGTATGCCAATGAGAAGGTCTTTTCCGAGACCTACGAGGTTATAAAGGAGAGCATTTTCAATGCGTGATGTGCAAGCGGTTGGCGAAAAAAAGTCTGATTGGATTAACCGTCTTGACGGCTTTTTTGAGGGTAAGATATATCCCCTCTTGGTATGCCTTTTGGTTTTGGTGGGGCATATCACCTCGCTTGAACTTTGGTTAAGTATTCCCAATGTGGTGCTTGTTGCTGTGGCGCTTGTGAGGGCAAAAAGTATTCGTCCTTTTATTCCCTTTGCATGCACACTAATATTTTCTGTGTCCGTAAAGTACGGCCCAGGAACTCCCTCCTACTCTGACTACTATTTTACGGGTTACAGACTCCCGATAGTTATTATCCTGTTTTTGATTATATTTGGCGCTATGGGTTATTACGCGGTCAAAAATCGCATATTCCGTGATATAAACCTGCTAAAAACACCGCTTTTGTTGCCTCTAATTATCCTGTCAGTGGCATTTCTATTGAATGGCGCATTCTCCCCAACTTGGGACGTTAGCGACCTTTTGCTCGGATGTTGCGAGGCGCTTATTTATACAGTCCTGTTTCTATTTTTCTATTTTGCTATTCGCGAGGAAAAGAAAGAAGAACTGATAGACTATGTAATTTATGTTAGTGGGACAATAGCCCTTTTGCTGATACTTGAGTGTGCCGCCTTATTTATTACTACCGACGGCATATTCGAGGGAGGTAGCATAGTCAAGGAAAAGGTGCTTTTAGGTTGGGGACTTTGGAACACGATAGGTGTTTGCCTGACCGTACTTATCCCGGTGCTTTTCCTCGGATATTTACGCTCTCGGTATGGCGGACTTTACCTTATGCTTGCCACCCTGACACTGCTATGTGCGGCACTTACCCAGTCGAGAAACGCTATTCTCTTTGGTTCGGTAGTGTACGTTATATGCCTTGGAATATCGCTCTTTTACGGCAAGCGAAGACTATGGACTTTGACTTTTGTCGGACTTCTTTTGGTTGTTGCAGGACTTGCGGACACGTTTCTTGGGGGAAAAATAACCGCACTTCTCGGTGACGTCTTATCTCGCGGTTTTTCTGACAATGGCCGATTTGACCTGTGGGGACAGGGAATAGACAACTTCCTTTCATATCCCATATTTGGAAAGGGCTTTTTCACCACCGTCTCGGATAGTGCCAACTTCCTACCTACAATGGTGCATCAAACGTTTATTCAGTTTTTGTCGGCTATGGGCATCTTTGGACTTCTGGCATATCTCTATTACAGGGTGTCAAGTGCTATACCTCTGTTTCGTAAGCCCTCGCTCGAAAAGACGATGCTCGCCCTTTCGATAGGCGTGCTTCTTGCCGAGAGCCTGCTTGACAACTTTATTTTCTATTTCATACCGATAATCTATTATTCTTTGATTTTGGCAATTATTCATAGGGATAGTTGGGAATCATAAAAGGAGTAGTTAGGATTAGCATACCCAAAAAACCTGATAAGGTGCCACCCGTGTGAAGAAAACAGAGCGTTGAACTTCCTGGCATTTTATTGTGCTCCTTGCACAAAAATAAAAACAAATGACAAGCCTATTGTAAGGCTAAAGATAAAAGCAAATAAAACTTTACAAAAAAGGAAAGACAATGGCAAACCTACAACAAGAAATCAACAGACGACGCACATTTGCTATAATCTCTCACCCCGATGCAGGTAAAACCACCTTGACCGAAAAATTCCTGCTCTACGGCGGTGTTATCCAGTCTGCAGGCTCGGTAAAGGGCAAGCAGTCGGACAGACACGCCGTTTCCGACTGGATGGACCTCGAAAAGCAGAGGGGTATTTCCATCACCTCGTCCGTTATGCAGTTTGAATATGACGATTATTGTATAAACATCCTCGATACACCAGGACACCAGGATTTCTCGGAGGACACATACAGAACTTTAATGGCTGCTGACTCAGCAGTTATGGTAATTGACGCAGCAAAG
>JAZUPL010000113.1:0-20251 GCA_045605175.1 Eubacteriales bacterium
AGGTTGAAAACCACCGGTTTTCTTCATTTTATGGTGTTTTTATTCTATCGCCGTTTCCTCGCTCGCCGTACTTTTGTACGGCTATTGCTCGTCAGCCGACGATTTCTGCTCTAAATCAAGCGAGCCCCAAAGGCGCTTCGCTATAAGAATTCAGATTTTTTGCCCCAAAAGTCCCAAAAACCCTTGGTTCATCTGAATTCTTAATGACTCAGCCCCTTGTTTTTTAGAAAGCGAGCAACATATAGATGTCGTATTTTCTTGACTTTGAGTCATTTATTATAATATTTTTATTTTATTATTGAAATTGTTAATATTTTGTGATATAATTCTGCTATCGACTAATTTTGACAAAATTGTTTTCAGCACTGTTGAGGACGGAAAGGAGGTAGTCTTGATTCCAAAGAAGGACACGGCAAAAAGAGGCATAGGACTCGGTCATGACCCACGTAAAAACGGAACTAAAATGAGTGGTGCGGACATTGCCAAGCAGATTGCCGAGATTGAAAGCGAAATATCAAGGCTTTCGGGCGCGGCTCGTAACTCTGCCTTCTCGGACGGTGTATCCCTCCTTGAAAAGAAGATAAATGCCTCACCTCTTGAGGTGCGATACGGAATAAGTAATATAAGGCTTATTACCGATTTGGTAAAAGAGGCGAAGTCTGTCAGACAAACGGCATCCACCTCTACCACCACAAGCACCACAACCACAACGACAAGACCGACTACTACGACAACGACGACTACCCGTCCTACCCCAAGACCTACTCCAAGACCCACCCCAAGACCTACACCAAGACCTACACCAAAGTATTATCCCGATATCTTCCTTGGCACTTGGATGATAGTGGCTATTGGTGTTGTGGGAGCGATGATACTTGCTTCTGTAATTACAGGACTCATACCCGGTGCCGGTGCAGTATTCTCCTGGTTTATTGGCTTTGCAGTCGGCGGCTTTATACTGCTTGCGTCGGTATGCGCGGCGGTGCGTGGCTCGGACGGTGGACTTGGCCTTGGTTATCCCGACTGGTACGAGTGGTACAACGGTCACGTGTGTCTGATTATCCCAATTTTGAGTATTGTAAGCACTATTACTTTATTCGTGCTTAATCTTATTCCCGCGGCTATAATCACCTTGGTTTGTACTCTTGCTGCCAGTTTTGTAAGTAGCATACCCGATGCCGATTTCTATGACACCGAGGGTGTGGATTTTGCATATCCCTTAACCTACGTTTTAGCTACCGTCGGCGCGGTATGTATTGCTATTTATTGCAACAATCCCACCTTTACCTGGATTTCCTTTATTTCGGCGGCAGCGATACTCGTCGTGCTCAGTTTTATGCAACAGCACGCCAATTCGGCGATAAAAGAGGAGTGGTATTTCCCCTTCCTTTACCTGCCCGCTTACTTCCTTGCTCCCTCCGGGTTTATCAACTTTTTAGCAGGCGAAAACAGCGCTATTATGATTTTGGGCGCGGCAGCGGCTTGGGTTCTTATTGCATCTGCTATTAACACCAAGATACTTATGGTGACCGACGAAACCTATACAGCCGAATATTTCTACAACCTCTGTCCCTACGTTGTAGGTATTGGCGGCTTTGTAGCTAACCTGGCACTTATAATTATCGGTGTAGCCTGTGAGATGCCTGAATTAAATATGCTGGCAATTTTTACAATCTTCGGTACAATGCTTTCCTCGGCTATCTCTCTTTTGGGCGAAGAGGGAGATGCAATGTCGGCGACCAGCGTCGTTTTGTCCTCGCTTATGAGCATTGCAAATATGCACTTTGTAGCCCTATATTCTGATAATGGCTGGATACTCTTCTGGGCAGCTGTGGTGGCTATGCTTTTCCATGTTTATGCTTGCTTCAGAATAAACGGTATGGTAGAGGGCGATGTAAACAACAGCGAACTCTTTGGCTTTGATTTCTACTATCACGGCAACGATGCTCTGCTTATATTCAATATTGTGGTAGATATAGCAATGGTGGTGCTGGTGTTCTTCTCGCCCATTTTGAAGTTTGCTCTTATGCCGGTAAGCCTTGTTCTTGCAGTACATAGTGCGCTGTTCCTTTTGAATGATGATTTGGAGGCGGAGGAAAAAATTACCCCCGGTGCTATGACCGTAACTCTTATGGCGGTTTTTGGCGCCTTCGTCTTGTTGTTTATACTATAATTTACCAGCCTTTTTGAAGATTTTTAAAAATCTCGTAAATACAAAACAATTATTCACATAAAAAAGAGCCTTACAAAAGGCTCTTTTTCTTTTACCTTTGCAAAATTAAGGCAACACAAAATAGAAAAAACTATTGTAAAATGCATATAAGCTATACTCTTCCTTGTTAGAATTTTACCTTTATTAAATATGAAAGGAGGGTGCGTAGTGATACCATACAAAAATACGGCGACGCGGTTTTCCAACATTGGCGCAAAAGCGAGTGCAACATCCTTGACAGGCGCGCAGATTCGTGCGAAAGCAAGCGGATATGAGAGCGAGATTTCCGCGCTGCAAAGGGGAGAAAGAAATCAAGGTTGGGTAGATACACTTAAGCGATTGGAGTCGAGAATTTTTGCCGAGCCTCTTGAAGTTCGCTACTCCATTTCAAATATTAAAACTCTTTCTTCACTTTTGTCCGAGGCAGGCAGAATAAAGAGTACACCCACAAGCACCCCAAAAGCATCAACTACAACTACTACAACAACAAGTACACAAACCGGCGGTGGCCCGACTACCGAGTCCTCAACCAAGCCAAAGGCACCCTTTGATATTTCGACACTGTGGTTTTCTGTCATACTGTTCAATATTCCCACGGTTATTTTTCTGTTTTTAGCCTTTACATTCCAAGGTTGGTTTAACGTTTGGTTAGGTTTTGCTATTCTTTGGTTTGTATGCGCTATCTGCTTTACCATAGTAGGTGTTGTCGTCGATGACGAAAACCCCGCGCCCCCGATATTGAAAAAGTGTGTATGTATGTCGGTGTTGCTCTACCTATAATTGGTATGTTGGTGTTCTTCTACTGTCTTTTCTTTGCTGGAATAATGAGCACAGCAATATTTACCTTTATCGGTGCGGTGCTTGGCGCATTCTTTATGTGTTGTTCCGCTTCCGAAAATGCTACCGGAGTCCGTGTTCCTGCGGCAATTTCCTCGTTTAGCCTTGTTATAGGATTTGCTCTTGGTATTTTCACCCTGTGCCTGTACTTTAAAGCCGGTTGGGTTACTTGGATTTTTGGTATTATTGCCATTTTGGTGCTTTGTATATTTGGCAGTATGGGTATCGGATACATCGACGAGTTAAAGACTTATATAGCCTTTCTTTTCATACCGTCCTATATACTTGCTATAATTGCAATTTCGGGACTCGATGCAACCTTCGGTATTATATGTCTTATTGTAACTGTGCTTACGGGCATTTTGGCCGCTTACCTGGCAAAGAAAAAATCTTAAAAAATAGTCTGATGTATCTATCAAAAATGTCATGTAAATGATAAGATAACTTTGGATAATAAAAAGTAGAAAAACGCTCTATGCGAAAAGCATAGAGCGTTTTTGTATAGAAGCAAGGAAAACCGTCAAGCAGTTAAATACAAGGAAAGCAAAATTCAAACAACAAAAAAGTTACTATTTCAATTATTAACTTTCAATTTCTAATTTACTTGTTTTCTACTTTCAATTTTCCATTATCAATTTTCAATTTTTATCACCGTTACCGTCATATCGTCGGGAATGCCCTTGTTTTTCTTCGCTACATCCAAAATTTTCTCTGCAAGTTCATGAGGCTCGCCCGAAAAATGACGGGACAAAAGTTCCACAAGCCAGGGAGCGTCACTCTCCGAGGCGCTTACTCCGTCGGACAACATAATTATATAGTCAAGAGGTCGTATCTCAACTTTGATTTTCTCGGCGTCTATATCCTTCATAATACCAAGAGGGGCGGTGCGTGAGGTAATACGGAAAATAGAGCCGTCACGCTTGATATACGAGGGGGCGGCCCCGCTTTTGATAAAGGACGCCTCGCCGTTATACAAATCCAGCATAAACAGATCGAGCGTAGAAGAATAGTTTGGGTCCTTTGCCCTTAAAAGTCGGTTTACAAGCCTTAATACCGTTCCATTAGGCTCGCAAAGACCGAGGGCAGAAGAGAGAAGTTCACTAACAAATTCTGCCGTGCTTGCCGCACTCTCACCAGAGCCCATTCCGTCTGCTATCACCGAGTAGAATTTGCCGAGTTCGTTCTCAAACAATGAGCATCTATCCCCTGAAACGCTTTCGCCACTTCGACAAGCACCCACGGTTGAGGGGGTGACAGAGAATATTTTTCTTACTCCGCATTCAAGAAGGGCGACTCGCCCGTTTTTGTAGTAATCAGGTTTCCCAAGAGCGAGCGAGCAATCCTTTTCTATGGCGGTAATAAGTTCTCCCGATGATATTTTTTTACCGTCATCGTCATCTGCTGCGAGAATTATGTGGGGTCTTGCTTTTCCGTACACCTTTACGCACGCATTTGTAAAACCAAAGTTTTTTAGAGTGCGAAACAGCACCTCCTCGAGGGCGTCATTGGTTGATTTTTCCTCTTCGTCCTTTGCCCTCGCCTCGGCAATCATTCTTGATATAAGTTCTATTTCCTCGCCTCTGCCCAGCCTTTGCGATGCTCTGAATTTATCCTGAGCAAGAATACCGTAGGCGCGATTTATAGTTTCGGCAAGCCCCACCCTAATTTTACAGTCGGCGGGGAGCGTGTAAAAATCTTCAGGCGAGAGCGACTTCTTAATGTAAAGAATTGTAGACAATCTTGCACGCTCGTCTTTTGAGAGTTCCTGCTCCTTGGCACAGGCGGAATCCATTATACAGTCGGTGCAGTATTTTTTGTGGCACTCACCTATTAAGGCATAGAGTTCCTCTTTTGAGGGGAGGGCGGTTTCTCTTTGCCTTCTTGACACGAGGGCGGCTATACCATCGAGTGTTCTTTCGAGTCCTGATAGGCTTCCCTTGTATCTATTCTTGAAGTGCAAAGAAACAGTTCCTACCATATCCTTTGCCGTGGTTGTTATAGCCGTGTCAAGCGTTTCTGTTCTTTCTCTCGGTACTTTTTGTGATATGGGCCAGGTCACTATGCCTGAAATAGCATATTCGGGCAGAACCGAGAGAAGTCCTGCCACTCCGCCCGCATATGCTGACCAGAGGGCGACTACTGCACCGCCGCCTATTATTGCCTGCACAATCCCAAGGCGAAAAAGCACCCCCGCACCAAGACCAAGAAGAATGTATCCAACCGTCAGTTCGGTTGAGAGAGCCACGGTGCAGGCAAATCCCACCGCCGCCGCTCGCAGGGGATCAAACCTTCTCGCCACAAAGAGGGTTGCCATACCTGCCAGCACATAGGATGCATCAACACCTATTAAGGCGTATTCTTTAAGCGAGAGCGAAACGAGAAAAAGTAGAAATAGGGCAGATGCTTGGTAGAATAGCACGGGTATTTTTGCCCCATCCTCCCTGTTTTTAAGCGAAAAGAGCCTCGCATCCGAGGTAATAATATCGTCTATCGTAATATCCGAGTCGAAAAATCCCGACAGGGCAAAGACCAATATAGGTGGGGCAACAATCATCACAAGAGCGAAGAGTAGGGTAGCCATGGCGAGTCCTGACAAGAGAGCCTCGTAAACTCCTGCAATAAATCCGCCTATTATTGACACGGATATGCGAAGAAGCAGGTTTTCCTTGAAAGGAGGAGTCCCGCCGTCCTTACCCGAGCCGCCTACTATAATACGCAAAAAGACCACGATTATGGAAATCATTGCGTATATTATCCCTGCACGTCCCATAGTTAAAGCACCAATTACAGCACCTAAAAGAGTCCACCATATTCCCTCGGGCATAACGGCGAGAAGCCCTAATCCCAATGGATGAGCGCCAAATAAAAGGTGTGTGCGCGAAAAAATCACACCGAGCAAAAACCGAACAAAACTTAACACGGGTGTCGCTTTTGTGCCGCGCAAAGAGAAAGAACCCTTGGTAAATCTCTCCCACCAGGTGCGTGGGGCGCTTTTTTCTTCGCCAAGTTTAGCATCAATTTCCGAGTTATCCATTTTTTCCATCCTTTTTTATTTTATTGTAGCCTATGGAGAGGGCGAGGAGTGTAGAAGTTAGTCGAGCGATTTTTGGAGTATTGTCGGTAAGTTTTGCGAAGTTAACTGATGTGTGGTGGATTTGTGCGAAGGGGTGTTTCTTATGCCGAAGTATGCGAATTTTTGACAAAAGGAATTGCATAAGGATTGTATAAAAAGTGTTTTGCTTGCTTTTTATTGACGAGGGGGCAAAGGTGTGATATACTAAAGAAAAAAAGAAAGGGCGGGCAAATGCAGAAAAGAAAAATTTTACACCATATCTTGCAGTATGGCAGGCTTGAATATGACTGGCTATATAAAGAATGCTCGCTCACAGGTGATGGGGCGAGGGACGTAATAGAGGAACTTCGCGAGCTTAAAATAGATATTATAGACACCCCCTGTGGCTATACTATAAAAGAGGGACATAAAATATCCCCAAATATAATTCGTGCCGTGGCTACTCTCGTGGAGAGAGAAAGGCAAGGTAATCTTGACAGAGGGGGGATTTCGGCTTGCGATATACCACTCTTCGTAAAGGAAAGCACCGAGTCCACAAACCTTGATGCAAAAAGATTTGCCGAGGAGCACCCCGAATGTCCCTGTGCGCTCTTTATTGCCGATCGCCAGACGGCGGGGCGAGGACGACTTGGCAGGAGTTTTCTCTCCCGTGGTGGCGTGGGGCTTTATTTTAGCCTTTTGTTGCGTGACGTGGGTAATGCCATCGATGCTCTTTCCTTGACAACCTATTCGGCGGTGGCGCTCTGTCGGGCTCTTCGTCGAGTGGCGGATGTCGAGCCGAAAATCAAATGGGTAAATGATATATACATAGGCGAAAGAAAACTTGCAGGAATACTCACCGAGGGCAGGCTTTCCGCCGAGGGCGGCGGCGGTCTTGATTATGCCGTAATAGGAATTGGTGTGAATATAGCAAGACAGGACTTTGGTGAACTTTTGTACATTGCCACGGATATAGAGAGCGAGTGCGGAACAAAACCTGACAGGTCGAGCCTTGCAGGAGAACTTCTTGGCGAACTTCTTCTTAACCTCTCCGAAGTGGGAAGCCAAAAAATAGAGGAAGAATACAACTCTCTCTCCATGCTCGGTGGCAGACGAGTGAGGGTGATAGAGCAAAGAGGCGAGTACCTTGCCACGGTCCTCGGTATAGCCGAGGGTTGCGCCCTCCGTGTGCGCCTCGATACAGGGGAGGAGAAAATTCTAAATTCGGGCGAGGTAAGCCTGAAAATTGATGATTGAAAACAAGTAAGTTGAAAATTGAAAGTGGAAAATTGAAAGTGAATAATAATGCAGAATTCAAAATGCATAATGCAAAATTGAAGGTGGTAAATTGAAAATTTAAAGATTATAAGGCCCTTTCCGGGAGAGGGCTCCCGACGGAGTCGGGTGGGTGAGAAAGCGTGCAGTATAACGACAGTTTCACTCGTCTTTGAAAAAGGTTAGATGACATCGTAGGGCGTGTGTTCGCCCACGGGCGTTTAGAGAACCCCTACGGGAAGATATTAAAAGTGAAAAATAGAAAGTGGAAAGTTATGTTGTGTGGAGGGAGGCTTTTTCGGTCAGATACAGAATACTCTCTACAAAAACTTCTTCACCTTTCACTCTTTCGATCGTCTTCTACAATGGCATACTCGTTTTCAACTTTCAATTTTCCCGCTTTACTTTTAGTGGGCGAAATGTTATAATTTAAGAAAAAAGTTTTAGGTCAGGTATTTGTTTTGGATAACGCTCTTAAAAATTTTGGTTTTCGGCACAGGGCGGGCATTTTGATGCCTGTCAGTAGTCTGCCCTCAAAATATGGAATAGGTGGGTTTGGTGAGTCTGCGTTTGGGTTTGTGGACTTTCTTTCTGTGACGGGACAGAAGTGCTGGCAGGTGCTACCCTTAAACCCTACGTCCTACGGTGACAGCCCTTATCAGTCCCCCTCGTCGGTGGCAGGAAACCCCTATTTTATCGACCTTGATATATTGGCGAAAGAGGGACTCTTGACTCGGGCGGAACTTCGTGAGTGTCGCCACAACACCAAGAGAGTGGACTACGGATGGCTTTTTGAACATAGATATGACACCCTCCGCCTTGCCTATTCTCGTTTTATGCCTTGTGGTGAGTACCGTCGATTTGTGCGCGCAAATTCGTCCTGGCTCGGTGATTATTCGCTATTTATGGCGCTTAAGGTGGAGTATTCCTATGCGTCTTGGACTACTTGGAGCGAGGAACACCGTGACTACGAGAGGGCAAAGCAGGGTGCTAAAAAATATGAAAAGGAAATGGGCTTTTGGTCCTGGGTGCAGTTTGAGTTCTACCATCAGTGGCGCGCCTTGACCGACTATGCCCACGAAAAGGGAATAAGCATAATAGGTGATATGCCTATATACGTTGCCCACGATAGTATGGATGTTTGGGCATCTCCCGAACAGTTCCTCCTTGACGAAAACTACAACCCAAAAGAGGTGGCAGGTTGTCCGCCTGATGGTTTTTCGCCCGACGGTCAACTTTGGGGCAACCCGATTTATGACTGGGAGCGAATGAAGGATGAGGGGTTTTCCTGGTGGATTAAGAGAGTAGGCTCGGCCTTTAGGCTCTACGATATTCTTCGCATTGACCACTTCCGCGGTTTTTCGGGTTATTACAGTATCCCCTACGGCGAGAGCACCGCAAGGGGTGGCAAATGGAATAGCGCCCCAGGGTTAGAACTGTTCCGAAGGGTTAAAGAAACCTACCCCCGTGCGAAGATTATAGCCGAGGATTTGGGCTTTATCACCGACGACGTGCGAGAACTTCTCTCGGATACAGGCTTCCCCGGAATGAAGATGCTCCAGTTTGCGTTTTACGACGAAAATAACGAATACCTGCCGAGAATGTATAACACCGAAAACTGTGTGGTCTATCCCGCGTCCCACGACTCGGACTGTATTCGCTCCTTTATTGCAGGACTTTCAGGCGAGGCAAAGGCTCGTTTTGATAGAGAATGTCCGCACACCAAGGGGCAGAGCAGAACCTACGATTTGATAGAGTTTGCCCTTGGCAGTATAGCCAACCTCGCCATAGTACCTATGCAGGACTACCTGGGCCTTACAAACTCCGAGGGGAGAATGAACACCCCCTCCACCTCTGAGGGCAACTGGACCTTCAGACTCCCCCCTCGCTACAATACCCCTGCCTTGCGCGAAAAAATCACGGCGGTGACAAAGAGAACGAAAAGAAGCAAGAAAATTGACAATTGAAAATGGAAAAAAGTTGATAATTTGCAGGTTTTACTTTTACACCCGAGAAAAAACAAAGGCAAAAGCGCCTCTACTCTTGCTAAAAAACGACACGGTATGGCACTTTATAAAGAATAACAGGAAATTAGACAATGGACGAAGTAGTATATAAAGGCAAAAAATACACCCGAAGCAAATCCAAATGGGTTGATGAAGATTGGATAATTGTACACGAAACTTTACAAATTGAACTTAACCAAGAGTTCTTAAAGCGATTGGATTTGTCTGCCTATGGGGTGAAAGAATTGATTGACGAGGGGGACAAGTTTAAGCAAAGTTATACATATGATTATGCGGTAAAATTTTATGAGAAGGCCACTGAAATATGTGATATGGACACCCTTGCTTATATATTGCCGAGGATAACTTCTTGCTATCGTCGTCTTAAGACTCCGAGAAAGGCTATTGAACTCTTTTCTTTAGCAAAAGAAAAGTATGGTGAAGAATTTTTGAGGCCTGTCCTTCTGACTTCTGTCGCTGCCGCTTATTGCGACCTCGGCGAGTACGAAAACGCTCTTCGTTGTTGCAGATGGGCGTATAAGCGATTTGACGGTGTATTTAACGAGAGCCTTGCCAATGTATTTGCACGAATCAAGAAAGAGTCAGGACTTGAATAGACACAGCCTCGCTTGTCTTTTCTAATATAACCGATATAAAAAACAGACCATATCTAAAAGGAGAAAGAAAAATGACCGAACTTGAAAAGATTGCCTATGCCAAGAGTTTTATAGATAGGCTGGCAAACGGCTTTAACCCTCTTGACAACAGCCCTCTTGCCGAGGGTGATATTGCAAATAATGTGCGAATTTCAAGATGCTTTTTCTATGTATCTGATATTCTTCGTCAGGTTATAGAAAATGGCGGAGTTGCAAAACCAAAAAAGCAAGGAAGGCTTCCCTTTGCACTGACGGCAGAGCAGGCTATGAGTTTTGAATACTCGGAAAATCCCATTTCTCTTACCGAAATTGCAAGAAGGATAAATGACCTTGTTGACCTACAAGTGATGAAGAAACTTTCATATAGGCAACTGTCGGATTGGCTTATAAATATGGAGTTTTTGAAAATCGATACGACAGGAACCGGACCAAGAAAATTGCCCACCGAAGAAGGCGAAAAACTCGGCATATCGGTAGAACTGCGTATAAACTACCGCCGTGGTGAGTATATGGCGATAGTCTATAACAAACAGGCACAGGAATTTATCCTCGACAACATCGAGGCAATAATAGCAAGCAATATTAAGGAATAACTCATTTTCAAAAAAATGCAACAAAGCGAACGCCACGCGCCTTTTAATGTTGAATAAGTGAAATCAGGCGAAAACGCCCCACCCGTGTTAAAAAAACGCTCTATGCGAAAAGCATAGAGCGTTTTTCTTTTTGTAGTTTTGTTTTTTGTTGAATTGGAATATGATGTAAATAACTATTTACAAAAACGGTGTTTAATATGGCATTACGCCTTTTTTGTAAAAGAGCATTTGGGATATGACGAACAGCCGTAAAAATCCCCATTCTTGCTTTTTCTCAATACCAAAGGTGCACCACAGCGAGGACAGATATTGTTATCAATTTTGCTTTGCATTTCGTGAATATTACTTATATGTTCTTCCATTGAAACATCACTGCAGTGGGCGGCTAAAAGTTCGTTGTAAGCCTTTTCCATTTGCTCTGCTGTTAGAGTTTCTGCTCCTCTGGACAGAGCACGTTTTATTTCTTGGGATGAGTAAACATCGGGGGACTCCACATTACTTATATCCGACGATACAAAAACTACCATTGGAATAATAGTGATGTAATCTGATAATATTTTTGAGATATGATAGATATGGGTTTTGTTTTGCTTTAATGGGTTATAAAAATGGTTTTTTACCTTGCCATAATTTAATACCTGTGTCCACTCCAACTGATTTTCCGAGCCGTATATCATGCCGGCGTAATTTTTGGTTTCGATAACAAAAACACCGTGTTTATTTATAACTACATGGTCTATTTGTGAGGTTTTGTTTTCCTCTATTCGCAAAATCAAATTATTAATAACATACTGCACGCCGGGAATTGTGCTACCAATAATTCGCCCGACTATTCGTTCTCCTTCGCTACCTATGTAATCGCTTGAACGCCGTGGGCGCGGCGTGCGCCCCCTGGAACGGTGTCGCGAAGTCTTTGAACTAGCTTTTAGAAATAGAAAAATAGCAGTTAAAATGAGTAAAAATACAAAAAACATTGTTGGTCCCATAATAATCCCTCATATGGTTGCGACACGCCACAGCTATGGCGTGTCGCTTTTCTATTTTTTTGCTTTGCATTTTCATACTACCGCTCGCGATTGAAGTTTGTCGCGTTTTGTAGTATAATTTACACCTTCTCGACAGAGATGGTGACGGTTTCGCCGTTGATGTTCCAGGACTTGGAGTGGGTGAGGGTTGTGCCGATTTCTACCGAGTCTGCGAGGGTTTCTTCCGAGATTTCCGCTTTGTTGCGCTCGGCTACTGCTTCAACGGTTTCGTTACCGACGAAGGCAACCTTGATTCTGTCCATAACCTCGAAGCCGGAGTCCTTACGCATAGTCTGTATTTTGGAGATAATCTCACGGACGTTGCCCTCCTCGATAAGCTCGGGAGTCAGGTTCTTGTCGATAACAACGGTGACACCTCTGTCAGAGAGCGACTCAAAGCCCTCTTTCTTGGTCATTTCGATAAGCAGGTCTTCCTTGGTCAGGATGATATTCTCGCCCTGAACAGCGAAGGAGATAGCGCCCTTTGCCTCCAGTTCGTCCATGGCGTCGTTGCCGTCAAGGGTGGCGAGGGTTTGTCTGATGCCTCCGAGGAATTTGCCGTATTTCGGGCCGACGGTGCGAAGTTGGGGTTTGAAGGAATAGGTGGTAAACTCACGAACATTGTCGGTAAAGACCGCCTCTTTGAGGTTAAGTTCCTCACGGATAACCGCAACGAAACTCTCGGGCAGATTTGCCTCCGCCTTTATGAACATTCTCGCCACGGGCTGGCGGTTCTTTATCGCTGCTGCGTTACGGCAGGCACGTCCAAGGACGACGATGTCTATAACCTCGTCCATATTCTTTTCAAGTTCGCGGTCTATAAGCGACTCGTCTGCAACAGGGTAGGAGCACAAATGAATTGACACGGGTGCCGTCTTGTCAACCGAGCAAACCAGATTTCTGTATATATCCTCGGTCATAAAGGGAATCATCGGTGCAGAAATTTTTGCTATTGTAACGAGGGCGGTGTAAAGGGTCATATATGCGTTAATTTTATCCTTTGGCATATCCTTTACCCAGAATCTCTCACGGCTACGGCGAACGTACCAGTTGGAGAGCCCGTCAACCAGGTCCTCAAGAACTCTTGTTGCCTCGGTAATCTTGTAAGCCCCAAGATAGTTATCCACCGTCTTGACAGCCGAGTGGAGTTTGGAGAGTATCCACTTGTCCATAACCGACAGGCTATCCTTGTCTAGGGTGTACTCTGTGGGGTTGAAGCCGTCGATATTAGCATAGAGAACGTAGAACGCATAGGTGTTCCAGAGCGTGCCCATAAACTTGCGCTGTCCCTCGACTACCGCATCGCCAAAGAAACGGTTAGGAAGCCAGGGTGCAGAGTTGGAGTAGAAGTACCAACGGATGGCATCTGCGCCGTAACTTTCAAGAGCCTCAAAGGGATCTACAGCGTTGCCCTTGGACTTGGACATCTTCTGACCGTCCTTGTCAAGCACGTGACCGAGAACGAGCACGTTTTTGTAGGGAGCGCAGTCGAAGATAAGCGTCGAGATAGCCATAAGCGAGTAGAACCAACCACGGGTCTGGTCAACACCCTCGGATATGAAGTCGGCGGGGAATTGGCTGTGGAACAGTTCCTTGTTTTCGAAGGGGTAGTGCCACTGGGCAAAGGGCATAGAGCCGGAGTCAAACCAGCAGTCAATAACCTCGCTCACCCTCTTCATCTGTCCGCCACACTCGGGACATTTCAGGGTTACTGCGTCGATAAAGGGTCGGTGTAGTTCAATATTATCGGGGCAGTTGTCGGACATACTCTTCAGTTCCTCGATGGAGCCAATAGAGTGACGGTGTCCGCAGGAGCATTCCCAGATATTAAGGGGAGTTCCCCAATATCTGTTTCTCGAAAGTCCCCAGTCCTGCACGTTTTCGAGCCAGTCGCCAAAACGGCCCTTGCCTATGTTTTCGGGAATCCAGTTTACTGTGTTGTTGTTACGGATCAGGCTCTCACGAACGGCGGTCATCTTGATAAACCAGGTGTCACGGGCGTAGTAAATAAGCGGAGTGTTACATCTCCAGCAATGGGGATATTCGTGCTCAAACTTGGGGGCAGAGAAGAGTTTGCCCGCCTTGTCGAGGTCGGCGATAATCATAGGATCGGCATTCTTTACAAACACGCCTGCATAGGGGGTTTCGGTGGTGAGTTCACCCTTGCCGTCAACGAACTGAACGTAGGGAAGGTCGTACTTTTTACCCACACGAGAGTCATCTTCACCGAATGCGGGGGCGATGTGAACGATACCCGTACCGTCGGACATAGTAACGTAGTTGTCGCAAACTACATAGTGCGCTTTCATCTTCTGGCGTGCGGCTTCCTTGCCCGTACACTCAAAGAGGGGCTCGTACTCACATCTTTCAAGGTCAGAGCCTTTCATCTGTTCAAGAATTGTGTAGGCTGTTTCGCCCTCATTTGCAAGAGGCGAGAGCACCTTGTCAAGCAGAGCCTTTGCCATATAGTAGGTGTTGCCGTCGATACAGGAAACCTTGCAGTAGGTGTCGTCGGGGTTTACGCAGAGGGCAACGTTGGAGGGTAGAGTCCAGGGTGTGGTGGTCCAAGCGAGGAAGTATGCGTCCTCACCCACACATTTGAAGCGTGCGATAGCCGAGCGCTCCTTCACCGTCTTGTATCCCTGGGCAACCTCGTGGCTGGAAAGTGGAGTGCCACAACGGGGGCAGTAGGGAACAATCTTAAAGCCCTTGTAGAGCAGGCCCTTGTCCCAAATCTGCTTAAGAGCCCACCACTCCGACTCGATAAAGTCGTTGGTGTAGGTGACGTAGGGGTTATCCATATCTGCCCAGAAACCAACCGTGCCGGAGAAGTCCTCCCACATTCCCTTGTACTTCCAGACAGACTCTTTGCAGTGCGCGATAAACGGCTCAAGACCGTATGCCTCAATCTGGTCCTTGCCGTCAATGCCGAGTTTTTTCTCGACCTCAAGTTCGACGGGCAGACCGTGGGTGTCCCAGCCCGCCTTACGAAGGACCTTTTTGCCCTTCATAGTCTGATAACGGGGGATCATATCCTTGATAACACGGGTAAGCACGTGACCGATATGGGGCTTACCGTTGGCGGTGGGAGGGCCGTCAAAGAAGGTGTAGCCTGGGCAACCCTCTCTCTCGGCGATGCTCTGTCCAAATACACCGACCTGCTCCCAGAATTTTCTGGTAGCCTTTTCTCTTTCAACAAAGTTTAGGTTTGTTGACACCTTTTCGTAGATTTCCATTTTTCTACCTCGAGTTTTATAAATTGATAATTGAAAATTGAAAGTTGAAAACAAGTAAATTGAAAATTGAAAGTTGAAAATTGAAAGTTGAAAATTGAAAGTTGAGAATTGATAATGCAAAATGCAAAAAACAAAGACGGGCTGGGCTAACCCTCTTGTAAAAACAAAAAACCGTCCCCAATACGGAAACGGAAATATACCACCTTTTCACATATCAACCAATATGCTCCCACTTACGCAGGGAAAACGGCTCGCCATACTAAACCAAAAACAAAGCGAGGCAAAAAGCCAGGGCTCGGAGGTTTTTCTAACTCGCAACTCGGAAGTGATTTTCGCCAAATGCTACTCGGTATCGGCTCGCACCCACGCCGACTCTCTGTGCCCATTTCACACGGTTACTCTCTTCGTCACAGTTTTTACAAGAGTCATTATATATTAAAAAGCCGACGATGTCAAGGCTTTTGAAAAAATAAGCCGGAAACAATAGAAGAAGAAATTGTAAATCAAAACCAAAAGAATTAACTCCATGCGTCAAAAGTTAAGGAAAAAAGTATGATATAACAAAATGCAATGCGAAAAATGTATAACGTTGACAAAAACAAAAAATATAATTGTTGAATAGTGACATTAATTGTCTTTTTGTCTATAATACTTGAAAATTTTTGTCATATATGTTATAATAACGTGTAAGGATTTTTCGCATATATGCGATAGGAGGTGAGGTTTGATGTACGATTTTCAGAAAGCGGATATGTGGAAGAGAATTTCTGCGTGGCTTTTCGACTTTATCATAATTGGAATGGTTATCATAGGCATAGCCTGGGGCCTATCCGCTCTATTCAATTACGATATGCACTTCGCAAACCTTGAGGCAAGTTACGATAAATACGAGGAAAAATACGATATTAAACTTGATATTTCCGAGGAGGACAAGGCAAAGCTTTCCGAGGCTGAGCTTGAAAAATACCGCTTGGCCGGTGAAGAGATGCAAAAGGATCCTCAAATCCGAGGCTGCTATACCGTGGTGGTAAGTCTTGTGTTGGCTATAACCGCTATCAGCATACTCTTGGGCTTCTTTATTACCGAATTTGTAGTTCCGCTCCTGTTTGGCAATGGACAAACGCTCGGTAAAAAAATATTTGGCATAGGAGTTATGCGTATCGACGGAGTAAGGGTGACACCGCTTCAGATGTTTGCCCGCTCTATTCTTGGAAAATGCACGCTTGAAACTCTTGTACCTGTGTTTATTGTGATCTCGATAATTCTGCGCGTTGGCGGAATAGTCGGTCTTGCCGTTCTTGCGGCGCTTTTGCTTTCCGAAATTGTGCTTCTTGTTGCAACGAAAGAGCGCACCCCTATTCACGACAAAATGGCGGCCACCGTTACTGTTGATATGGCAAGCCAGATGATATTCGACACCACCGAGGACCTTCTTGCTTACAAACAGAGCATTCATGCGGCGATGGTAAGCGATATGAGAGAGCAAGGCTAAACCTTTTAATTTTGGTTTCTTAAAAATATTAAATAAAGAAAGGCGAAACGATATGAAGATTGTTTTGCAAAACCTGACAAAGATTTTCCCTCCCCGTGACAAAAAGAACGGTAAGGAAACCATCGCTGTCAACGATTTCACATTTACCATTCCGGATGGTAAACTTGTTGGTCTTCTTGGCCCTTCCGGCTGCGGTAAGAGTACCACTCTTTATATGATCAGCGGCCTTCAAGTGCCCACCGGCGGCAAGATTTTCTTCGGCGAGGATGACGTAACCGAGCTCGCTCCCGAAAACCGTGGCGTAGGTCTTGTGCTCCAGAACTACGCGCTTTACCCCCACATGACGGTAAAGCAGAATATCCTGTTCCCGCTTGAGAACCTTCGCGGAGCGGACAGGCTTACAAAGGAACAGATGATCGAGAGGGCGTATGAGGCTGCCCGTCTTGTTCAGATCGACGAACTCATGGAGCGTAAGCCCAGCGAGCTTTCGGGCGGTCAGCAGCAGCGTGTTGCTATTGCACGCGCACTTGTAAAAATGCCCAAGGTTCTTCTTCTTGACGAGCCTCTTTCCAACCTTGATGCCCGTCTTCGTCTTCAGACCCGTGAGGAGATCAGAAGAATTCAGAAGGAAACCGGCATCACCACCATTTTCGTAACCCACGACCAGGAGGAGGCAATGTCCATCTCCGACATCATCGTTGTTATGGAGCTCGGTATCGTTCAGCAGGTTGGCGCACCCCAGGATGTTTATGACGATCCTACCAACCTCTTTGTTGCCAAGTTCCTCGGAACTCCTCCCATCAACGTGTTCAACGGTGAGGTAAAGGGCGGAAAGCTTGTAATAGGCGGCGCAGAGGTTCTTGACGTACCCGGCGTTGACGATCGCGCTGTATATGTCGGAATTCGTCCCGAAGGCTTTATCCTTGATAACGAGGGCGCTTTCGAGAGCAAGCTCAGCAGTGTTGAGGTTATGGGACGTGACGTAAGCGTTGTTTCCACCAGCGAGTTCTCTCTCAATCCCTTTATTCG
This sequence comes from Eubacteriales bacterium, assembly GCA_045605175.1. Classification (GTDB taxonomy): domain Bacteria; phylum Bacillota; class Clostridia; order Oscillospirales; family CAG-272; genus UBA1740. Next base: position 17,414 of record JAZUPL010000113.1, read on the forward strand.
TTCTATAATTGATGCAGATTGCGGAATTGATAAGAATTCCGAGACCGTCAGATTTGCTCTTAAACCCCATAAGGTATTTCTCTTTGATGTAGAGACGGAGGAAAGAATTTATTTCGGTGATACATCCGTCCGTGCGGAGAGCGAGGAAGTATAATATGGGTGTTATTGGGAAAATCAAGGATTGGTTTGTCGGCGCGGTGATAAACACCTTCTTCAAGAAGTGGATCTGGCAGACCTTTTGCGTGGAGTGGTTCTGGAGAGCCTTCTGCGTAAACCTTGTTTATAAAAAATTCGATAAGTGGAAGGCTTGGCTCTATCTCCTTCCTACGCTTGTCCTCCTTTTGATCTTTACCTTCTGGCCCATTTTCAATACGGTCAAGATGGCGTTTTCGGTATATTGGGATGAAGAAGCACCGATATATGAATACGACGAAAGAGGAAATATTGTTACCGATGACGAAACAGGTAAAAAAGTAATACTCGGCTATGGCGAATGGAAGGGCTACAACATCGCTCTTGACATCGCGGGCGAGACCGAATTCCAGTTTGGTGTTGACAACTTTATTTCCGTAATTAAGTATAACGGCTTCCTTCAGATAATGAAAAACACCGTTATACTCTGTATCGCAACCGTTCCTATTTCGACCTTCCTTGCGCTGTTAATAGCGGTTTGTCTTAATGCGATAGGGCCGCTTAAGCGGTTTTTACAAACTATATTCTTTATGCCCTATGTTACCAACTCCATAGCGATAGGAATGGTATTTGCCGCTATGTTCAATATAGTAGGCGTAAACGAGCATAATCTTGAGGCGAGCCGATCGCTTGGTATTATAAACAGTATATTAGGCGTGTTCGGTGCCGATCCGATAAACTGGGTAAACCAGGGATCGAGTTATTGGGCTAACATCGCCGTAATGATTATTTACATAGTATGGAACGCTTTGCCGTTTAAGATTCTTATTCTTCTTGGCGGCCTCCAGAGCGTAAACAAGCAGTATTACGATGCAGCAAAGATAGACTCTACTCCCCCTTGGCGAGTATTTACAAGAATAACCGTTCCGCTTCTTTCTCCTATGATAGCGTACGTCGTAATCACCGGCTTTATCGGTGGATTTAAGGAATATACGAGCATTATAGGTATCTTCGGCGAGAGTATGCAACCTCCGGGAGCGGGTGCGGGAACGCCAAGGCTACAAACTATGGTCGGTTACATATACGACGCTTTGGGAACCAACTCGCAGGGAACAGCATCTGCGGCGGCAATTATACTGTTCTTGCTTATCTTCGCGGTTACTCTTATTAACCTTCACGTTAGTAAGAAGAACACGCATTATTGATAAGGAGGTTTTCAAATGTCTGAGTCTACAATTGTAACGATGCAGGAAAGGGATTTGAAAAAGGTCACCTCCACGCAGCGTGTTATGCAAATAATTGCGCAGATTTTCCTCTATCTTTTCCTTGGAATTATGGCTCTTATCGTAGTATTCCCGTTCTACTGGATGATTATCTCATCTCTTAAGAGCGTTGTGGAATACGAACTTCCTATTCCTACCATTTTTCCTGAAACTATTGTGTGGTCCAACTATGCGGAGGCTATCAAGGCTGCCGACCTTTCCAACCTCTTCAAAAACACCGTAATAGTCGGTGTTGTATCCACACTTCTTTCGCTTGTAATCACGGTTATCAGCGCCTTTGCGTTTGCAAGACTTGAGTTCAAGGGACGTGATACGCTCTTTGCACTTCTTCTTGCGACCATGATGATTCCCGGTGAACTTTTCACCATTACCAACTATATCACGGTTTCCCAATGGGGCTGGGTAGGTAACAATCTCTCTCCTCTTGAGGGTTACGGTGTTCTTATAGTACCATTCCTTGTAAGTATCTTCTATATTTATCTGCTTAAGCAGAATTTCATGCAGATACCCAACGAGTTGTACCTGGCGGCTAAGGTTGACGGCACTACCGACCTTAAATATCTTTGGAAGGTAATGATCCCCCTTGCGCTTCCCACTCTTATTTCGATAACCATACTTAAGATGATGGGTGCGTGGAACTCCTATATCTGGCCTCGTCTTGTTACCACTACGGAATATCATCTTATAACCAACGGTCTTCGTACCGCGTTCCAGGATGCCAATACAGGTACAGCCAACATCCCCCAGCAGATGGCGGCGGTTACTATGGTATCTATCCCTCTGTTCCTCGTGTTTATCTTCCTTCGTAAATATATAATGAAGGGCGTTTCAAGATCGGGCATCAAGGGTTAATTTGATTTTAATTTCTGAATTAAAATAAAAAATAAATAGGATGGAAAACAAAATGAAGAAGATTATTGCACTCCTTCTTGTTGTGGTTACGGTTTTCGCTTTGGCAAGCTGTAATACCACACCCCCCACTCCTCAAGGTGGCGGAACAAACACCGAAAAGGTGCGTTGGGAGGTTCCTGCCGAGGGCTTTGATACCGAAGCGGAAATCACCATTACCTTTTCTCACACCATGGGCAAGAACCTCAGTACCGTTCTTGAAAGATACATTACTAAATTTAATGAACTTTATCCCAACATCACCATAGAGCATTCTCAGATTGGTGGCTACGACGAGGTTCGTGACCAGACGAATAAGCAGCTCACTGCAGGCAACCAGCCTAACATTGCTTATTGCTATCCCGACCACGTTGCTCTTTACAACGTTACCAAGAAGGTTATCCCTCTTGACAACCTTATCGAGAGCGAGATCCTGGTAACGAGAGCTGACGGCACCACCGAGGTTCTCGGTCTTACCGACGCGCAGAAGGCAGACTTCATCCAGACCTACTACAACGAGGGTACCGTATACGAC